>JASFHU010000367.1:0-5322 GCA_050123055.1 Anaerolineae bacterium | reverse complement strand
GGCGCGTTGGGGAGACGTGGAGGACCTTGCCGAGGACATCATCGGTCCCCGTGTCTTCCGCACGTGGGAGCAGATCACCGCTGCAGGCTTCGTGCTGGCTGGGGGCTTGCTAACCCTCGTGTACAATACAGCCTTCCAGGAAAAGCCCGGGGAGCAGTCACGGCGGCTGCTGGAGCAGGATCAGGCCCAGGCCAGGGCCCTGGGCAGCGCCCACCTCTGCGGGCCCAAGACCTTTCGCCGCTGGAAGAAGCACGACCCCTGGGGTTGGAGCCTGCATGGCCACTTCTGGGGCGCCAGGGGGCAACGCCTGGGCAATCGCTTCTGTCTGAGTGGCGAGGACATCGCCCGGGGCGTCGCCGTCTTTGGCCCCCAGGGTTCGGGCAAGACCCAGTGCGTCATTCTGCCGGCCATCGCCGACCGCATGCGCCACGGCCACAGCCTGATCGTCACCGACGTCCAGGGTGAACTGCAACCCTACGTCGAGCGCATCGCCGCCGGCACAGGCCACGCCTTGGTCGTACACAATCCCAGCCAGCCTAATGGCAGCTGCGCCATCAACCTCTGCGACTGGGTGGACAATGTCGCCGATGCCCGCTCCATGGCCGCTGTCCTGCTCTCGGAAGCCCACGGCCGGGGCGACCCCTTCTGGGCCCGGGCAGCGGTCAACCTCCTGGCCGCCTGCGCCCTCCACTACTCCACCTTCGGCCAGGTGTTGGATGCCCGCGCCAGTCTGCACGTCATGGCCCGGGAACTGGCCGCAAGCGAAATCCCCGGTGCCGCCGCCCTGGCCGCCGATTTCACCGGTTCGATGCGCACCCAGGAGCCCAAACTGGCCCTGAATATCATGGCCGAGGCCTTCAACGTCGGCCTGGCCCCCTGGGCAGACCCTGCCGTGGGTGAGATCACCAGCCACACCGACCTGGACCTGGCCGCTCAATTGGCCCGGGTGCCCACCGTCCTCATCCTGCGCTGCGCCAGGCGCCACAGCGAGGCCTACGGTCCCTACCTGGGTACCATCCTGCGGGTGCTGACGACGCGGCTCGACGACATCGGCGAGGGACAGCCGGACGGCCAGTTGCCCATCCCTGTGGGCCTGATCCTCGAGGAGTTCCCGGCCCTGGGCCGCCTCGATTCTCTGGTGCGGGACATCAACCTGGTGCGCAAACGACGCATCTCGGTCTTGACCGCCGCCCAGTCGCTGGCCCAGTTCGACCACGTCTACCCGGCGCGAGGCGAGGCCGACCGGCTGCTGGCCGGGCTGGCGACCAAGATGGTCTTTGGCGGCTGCGACCAGCGCACCGCCGAGTTCTTCAGCACCGTCAGCGGCCAGCGAACGGTGGCCCTGTCATCGGTTTCGCGCCGAGGGCACACGCCTCATGACAGTGCCACCGCCAGCCTGCGGAGCCGCCCTCTGTTGCTGCCCGACGACCTGATCCGCCCCGAGCAAGGGCACGCCACGGTTTTCGCTGCATATGCCCACGCTTCGCCCGGCAGAAGCGGCAGCAGTGGCAAGGCGGAACAGGCCATCTTTCACGCCCAACTGGTGCCTTTCTTCCAGCGCAAGGACTGGAATCTGGCCAGAACCGACCCCAAGTCCCCTCTGGTCGTGCCCCCCGCAGACAACGCGGCACTGCGCAGGCCCACCGAAGCTCAATCACCGGATGGAAAACCTGCAGAGCAGGCAAAGGCCGAGCCTGACCTGGCCCGCAACGTGGCCGAGGGCATCGCCCATTCCCTGGGTAGGAAGGGACAGACGTGAACAAGCGCCAGCTCATCGCCGCCGCGGCCAGGCGCTCCTCTCTGACCCAGGGACAGGTGAGGGAAGCATTGGAGGCCGTCCAGGAAGTGATCACCCGCGCGTTGGCCAACGGCGAGCACGTGACCATCAGCGGCTTTGGCCGCTTTGACGTGCAGCAGTACGCCGGTCGGAAACTGCGCCGCTTCGATGGAAAGGGACACTATGTGGTGAAAGATCGACGGGTGCCCATCTTTCGCTCATCGAAACTGCTGCGACAGAGACTTAGGAGGAATGAAAGGTGAGACACAAACGATACTTGGTGCTGGCTCTGCTTGTGCTCGTGGCCATGCCTCTGCTGGCCTGCGATCCCAACGTGGTCAATGTCTGGGGCGATCTGGTGGCCAGCGCTCAATTCATCTGGGATTCTATCTGGACGCAACCCGAGAGGGATTATGAAGCCATCGGCATCCTGTGCACTCAGAGCTTGCTGGCGACCTATGGGGAACCGCCCGTCGCCTACGTGGATGCCATAGCTATGACCACCCAGGAGATCGCCACGGCTTGGGGTGTCACTGTGCCTTACAGCGCAACGTTCAGCTTGGGCACACCCTATGCCAAGCCGGACGGCTCAGGCCGCATCATGGTCCCCCTGCAGTTTGCTAATCCCGGTGGAGCCTACGGTGTGCCGGTCGGCGGACCGGTGACCGGCCTCTGCCTGGAGTTTGAGGAAGTGGACGATGGTGGCACGCCCGTACCTCTGCTCGCCGACGGCTACCAGGTGGGTGACTGGGTACTGCCCACCACCACACCTCAGCTTGGCTATGCCGAGTGCCCCAGCGGCATTACACCCACGCCTACCCCGACGCCTACCCCCTTGCCAACTGATACGCCGACACCCACCCCAGTTCCGGAGGGTGACTCGTATGAGGATGACGATCCTCCCAACCACTCGTCCATTGCCGTAAACGAGTCCCAAAGCCGGACCCTTGATCCCTTCAGCGACGAAGAGGTGGTACATCTCTGGGTGTGGACCGGCTTGCATCTGGAGGTACTGACTCACAGCCTGGGCGGTCTGGCTTCCACGAACCTCGAAATCTTGACGTGCAATGGCACGCTCAGTGACACCGACGGCGGCGAGGCGCGTGTCCAGTGGCTCTCAAACTGCGACGAAGTGGCCATCGTCCGCATCTTCTCGGGCAATGGCTTCTACGGACCCGGCGAGACCTATACATTGCAGGTCAACCAGTTGCCCTGAGAAACGGTGTGCACGTGTTGGTGCCCTGCCCCACGCCGTGACTTTTCCCTGGAACGGTGTCTTCCGGCCAACCGGCGCTTTTCTTGGCATCGTGGCTGTCAGGCTGGTGGTCCGTCAGGTCTCTTACTCGTACACATTCGGATCTATCGGTAGTTCCCAGAACAAGTCCTGAGGAGAGTGAATACAGATGACAAATAACCGACTTCAAACGAGCACGATGCACTGCTACAGAGTCGACTGGATTGACCTGGAGCATGAAATCCCCAGACATCTGCATGTGGCCGATGTGACTGACAGCCTTCCGGCCTGGAGAATCGCTCAACTCGTCCAGGAATGGATCGGTGACGACGGTCTCGTCACCGGTATCCGAGACAAAGGCAAGGGATTCGTCATCACGCACAATCAGGTGGAGAAAGATGTGCGACACACGTCATTGGCCAGAGAAGAAGCAGACTTCTACAGGGTGGAGCTGCAGGTATCGAGACAAAGACTCCCTTCTGTAACGTACGTAGCCAATGCATCCGACGACGTACCTCTGTGGCGGATCGCTGAACTCTTCCAGGACCAGATCGACAAACATCGTCTCATCGTCGCCATCGACGATGTGCGCGTCGGGCTGGCGCTACTACCTGCGGGGGACCCTGGATCCTGAGGAAGTATCCCATGAGCCATCATTGCCAAGGCTGCCTGGCCTTCGGACCGTTCTGCATTGGCTACTCCGAGCGCGCCGACGGCTGTCGGCAGCTCGATGAGTGGGTACAGGCTCTCAATGGGTTGACCCTCGACATGCCGCTGGCACCTCAGCCGCAGTTCGATCTACCATCCTTCATTCCCCAGCTGCTCAATGGGCTGGAGGTGCCCTCGATGCTGGCTCGCGAGCCGGCCATCGCCGTGGGCATCGCCAAGGCACTGACGCCCAGGGGCAGGACGTCCCGTCGCGCGATTCCAGAGGCGTACGCGACCCACAGCCTGCGCGCCCAATGGGGCATCGGTGAGAGCACGCAACTCATCTGCATTGGCAACTACCTGGACCCCTACCTGGAGCGGCTCTGGAAAGCACAGGAGCAGGAAAATGTCTGGGGCGCGCTTCAGGCGCTGGGTTTCGACGCGGCCACCAGCCTCAACTTCTCCATCTACCTCGACCGGCCCCGAATGGAGCACCTGGTCAACATCAAGCGTACCTGGCTGACCGTGCAGAGGATACAGAAGACAAGCTCCCTCATCCCCATCCCCCACCTGCAATGGGCCACGACCCTGGATCTGGAGCGGCAACTCGACTATGCCCAGGCTCAAGGGTTTCACACTCTGACCATGAACCTGCAGATGATCAAGCGGCAGGGCTGGGACACGGTGGCAGCCGGAATCCCCATCATCCGAGAGAGGACGCCCGATCTGCGACTCCTGATCACCGGCGTGGCGGGTCTGAAGCGATTGGCGGAGCTGGTGGAAGCCTTCCCGAACGCCCTTTTCACCAACACCACGGCCCACTACCTGGCCCAGCGCTACCTGCGCCTCCGCTACGACGATACCCGGCTGATCAAAGAGCCGGTCGAGGGCCACCCGGACCTCATCCTGGCTGAGAACGTGCGCCTGTTCCGCGAGTTTCTGGCAGGGCAGAGGGGAGACAGCTCTCAGGCTGCTGCAAGCAGCACCCAACCCCGGCCCTCAATGTCGCCTGTCGCGGCGACGCTGCAGAGGGACTTCGGATTCGAGGTAAGCACCGCCCTCGACACGATGGATCTGCTGGCGGGGGACGAGGCGATCCTGGATGCGTTCCAGCACTGGTTGGACACGGGGCATTTGGATCGGGATTTTCAGGGCTCGTTTCTCGCCTGGCCCTGTGCGGACTGCGTGCCCCACCCGACCTTGGGCGAACTCCTGGACGCCGGCGCGGACCCCATGGATGCCTTCCTGCACCTGGCTCACTTAGCCCAGCGGGCGGACGAGGAGATCCAGGTCTTCGTCGGCCGAGCTGGACACTGAGGTAGAGTCATGGGTTGGGCCAAGAGCGCCTCGACGGGACGAAGGAAAGCCACCTATCAAGTTCCGATGCTTGCTGCCACCCCTCTGCGGGAAGCGCCGATCGGAGTAGGCAAGAACAGCAGTGGCAGCCCTCGAGCAGTAGCCATTCACTCGCCCGTGTCAGCCGAAGCCCAGGTTGATAGCCTAAAGCGCGATCGGCGTCCCTTGCCCGTCTATGATGTAAGCACCGGTGAGGACCTGGAGACGCCGGTCAACCTGGACAACACGCTACTCCAGGTCATGTTCCCCGACCTGGAGATCTCCCTCGGGCAGGTCCCGCCGCCACCCCCTAGGAGCAGTCCGGAGC
>JASFHU010000366.1:0-5329 GCA_050123055.1 Anaerolineae bacterium | reverse complement strand
CGCTACGTGGTCGATTATTTGATGGCGGAGGTGCTGGAGGGCCAGACGGAAGGGGTGCAGCGTTTTCTATTGCAAACCTCTATCCTCTCCCGGCTCAGTGCGTCACTCTGCGACGCGGTTACAGGCCAGAGCGATAGCTGGACGATCTTGCAGTCGCTCGAACGGGCCAACCTGTTCGTGATCGCCCTGGATCGGAAGCGGGTCTGGTACCGCTATCACCAGCTCTTTGCCGATCTGCTGCGCCAGCGATTGCAGCGCCTCCATCCGGAGCTGATACCGGCTCTGCATCGCCAGGCGGGCGAATGGTGGGAGGAGCATGGGCTTGAGACCGAGGCGATCAGTCACGCTCTGGCTGCCGCGGATTTCGAGCGAGCCGCCGGGCTCATCACCCGCTCTCTGTGGGGGATGCTCGCTCGGGGCGAAAGGGCGACGGTGCTGGGCTGGCTCGACGCGCTGCCCGGCGAGATGGTGCGCTCCCAGCCCCGGCTTTGCCTCACCGCGGCCTGGGCGAGCCTGGGCGCCATGGAGCTGGAGGCTGTCGAGCCGTGGCTGCAAGACGCCGAGCGGGCGAACCGCGCACTGCCCCCGGCGGATCAGATCCCAGCCCTGCGGGGTGAGATCGCCACCCTGCGCACCATCCTGGCCAGCCTTCTGGGTGATGTACCCGCGACCATCGAGCTTGCCCACCGGGCCCTGGCCCACCTGCCCGGGGAGGATACCTTTCTGCGTGGCACGGTGACCAATGCCCTGGGAACGGCGTACGAAGCCGGCGGTGAGACGGCCTCCGCCAGCCAGGCCTTTGCCCGGGCGGCGGATCTCTGCCGGCGAGCGGGCAACCCCGTCGTGGCCCTGATCTCGCTGTGCAACCTGGGCCGGATGCAGGAGCTACAGGGCCGGCTCACCCAGGCGGAGGACACCTATCGCCAGGCGATTCGCTTCGCAGCCGAGCAAGGGGAACCGCCCTTGCCGGTGACAGGGCTGGCCCACGTGGGGTTGGGTGGGCTGCGGCTGGAATGGAACGATCTGTCGGCGGCCGTGCAGCATCTGCTAGAGGGCCTCGAACTGGGGCGCCGCCTGGGCATCGTTGAGATCCAGGTGGTGGGCCATACCACCCTGGCCCGGGTCCACCAGGCCCAGGGGGAGCCATCCGCCGCGCTCGAGGCCATCAGCCAGGCGGAGGAACTTGGGCAGCGCTACCAGGTCAGCGCCGGAACCGCGGCGCGGGTGGCTGCCTGCCAGGTGCGGGTATGGATGGCCCAGGGGAAACTGGAGGTCGCGGATGAGTGGGCGCGACGGTCCGGCCTCAGCGCCGAAGCCGAACCGGACCCAGCCCGCGAGTTCGAGCAAGTCACCCTGGCCTGGCTGCTCATCGCCCAAGGCGAACCGGCCCAGGCCACGAGGCTCCTGGAGCGGCTGCTGGTGGCCGCGGAAGCCCAGGGGCGGAGGAGCATCGCCATCGACATCCTGGCCCTCCTGGCGCTGGCCTGGCAGGCGCAGGGCAGATCGGGCCAGGCGCTGGATGCCCTGGCACGGGGCCTGTCCCTGGCCGAGCCGGCGGGCTATGTCCGCACCTTTGTCGACAAGGGCCGGCCGATGGCGAACCTGCTGCGGCGGGTGGATTCGCCGGCCGTGACACCCGCCTATGTGAGCAAGCTGCTGGCTGCCTTTGGACCCCCTATGCCCGTCGCCCAGCCCCTGGTGGACCCGCTCAGCGAGCGTGAGCTCGAGGTGCTGCGGGGGATCGCCGCCGGCCTGTCGAACCGCGAGATCGCCGCCGAGCTGGTCATCACCGTGGGCACGGTCAAGTGGCACGTCAACAACATCTTTGGCAAGCTGCAGGTCAAGAGACGCACCGAAGCTGTGGCCCGGGCCCAAGAGTTGGGTCTGCTGTAACGTCGGTCCACTACCCCCGAATCCTGTTTCCCAAAAGAACCTAACCCCACAACCTAACTTAAGGTAGGTGACAACCTGCCCCGTCCGCGGCTATACTGAACGCAGGATGGAGCAGATGATGGGGAGAGGGGACCGGATGGAAGCACCTAACGTCTATGAAATCTGTGTCGAGGGCCGCCTCGGGCCGGAATGGTCGGCCTGGTTCGATGGCCTGACCATCACCAACCAGCCCACTGGCCAGACCGTCCTGCGCGGCGCGGTGCCCGACCAGGCAGCCCTGCACGGCATCCTGATCAAGATCCGCAATCTGGGCCTGCCCTTGCTCTCTGTCCGTCAAGTCAAAGATGATCGCTAGGCAGTCAACGAGTTGGGAATACTGCGGACCAAGCCTGGTCCGCCGGAGCCCCAGACTGGTCTGGGTATTTCGGAGTCGATGAAGAGAAGGAAGGAGGGAGTATCATGTGGAAGTACCTGTTCACCTTTTTGCTGATCATCCACGGGCTGGCCCACATCAGCGGCCCGCTGGGGTTCTGGACCTCGGGTCCCCAGGCCTTTGTGGAAAAGCCGTGGATCTTTTCCAGGGGCGTCACCCCCCACAGCGCAGTGGGCTCGGCCTTTGGCCTGGTGTGGCTCGTCGTCGCTCTCGGGTTCGTCGGGGCCGGGTTGGGGCTGCTGTTCGGCCAGGCCTGGTGGCCCACGCTGGCCGTGGCGGCGGCGGCTGTGTCCCTGGTGGCCATCGTGCCCTGGGTGCGGGTGGTCCCCCCGGGAGCCTGGGCCGGGGCGTGCCTCGACCTGGTCATCCTGGCGGTCCTGCTGATCCCCTGGGGCACCCGGATCGACGCGGTCTTGGGCTAGTGCGAGGCGGTCTCCCGCGAAGGCAAGGGGACCATGCTGGCCCGCTATCTGGACCGGAGCAGCTATGCTGCGGCCATGGCCCATACCTGGTACTGGTTGCTGATGCGCTTTGTATGATATAATGAACCTGACGAACGCCATTGTCTCGCTCAACCAGACTTTGCGAGGTGCTTGCTGGAGGGAAGGAGGAGATGACTCACGATCGGTACGAGGATATGGCCGGGCGATATGACCTGACCTTCGGCTCGGTTGACCAACACGATCCGACAATGGCCCGCTTCTTTCAGCGGGTGTTTGCCGAGCATGAGGTCCAGTCGGTCCTGGACTGTGCCTGTGGGACCGGCCGCCATCTACTCCTGTTCCACTCCCTCGGACTGGAGGTCGTCGGCTCGGACGTCTCAGAAGCCATGTTGGTCCAGGCGCGGAAGAACCTGGCCGGCCACGGTGTCGAGGTGCCCCTCCATCAAGCCGACTACCGCAATCTGCCCCAGACCTTTGGGCGTCGCTTCGACGCGGTGGTGTGTCTGGCTGCCATCGGCTACATGCCCGACGAGACCCAAGTCCTGCGCGCCTTCAGAAGCATGAGGTCGGTGCTGCGCGACCGAGGGGTCTTGATCCTGACCGCTGTGCCGACCGACAGGCAGTGGGCCGAACAGTCGAGGTTTATCCTCAACGCCAACACCAGGGATTTCTCCAGAATCTTTGCCATCGACTACCTGGAGCGCACGGCGCGCTACAACGTCCTGGATATCCACCACGGCGAGGAGAGGCGCGGTCTTGAGGTTTGGAGCATCGAGCTCACGGTTCTGCTCCAGGCGGATCAGCAGAGACTATTGGAGCAGGCCGGGTTTCGGTCGGTAGAGTTTTTCGGGTCCTTTGTCTTTGACCCGTATGACAGGACGGCGAGCAACCGTCTGATTGCTGTGGCGCAACGGTGAAGGGGCAATCAAACCATTACCCACAGTGACATTGACAACGCTGGCGCAGAACTGCCTTAGTTCATGTGCGCATTGGCAAAGGCCTGGATCTGCTCCCTGTCCTGAAACACGGCAGCGACCTGCCCGTCCCGCATCTGGATGATCTTGTCCACAAACTGGGTCATGCGCAGGTCGTGGGTGACCATGATGCCGGCCAGGTTCTGGGCGTGGATCTGTTGGGCAAAGGTCTCCACCACCTGGATCGCCCGCTGGGTATCCAGGCTGGCGGTGGGCTCGTCGGCCAGCACGATGTCGGGCCGGTGCACCAGCGCCCGGGCGATGGCCACCCGCTGTTGCTGCCCGCCCGAAAGCTGCGACGGCAGGTTGTTCAGGCGGTCGCCCAGGCCCAGTTGCTCCAAGATCTCCAGGGCATGCTTTTTGCTCTTCTTGTTGAACCGCCCGTTCAACTTGAGCATCAGCTCTACGTTCTCCTTGACCGTCAGATAGGGAACCAGGTTGTTGTCCTGGAAGGTAAAGCCGACCTTCTCGCGGCGAAATCTGGTCCGCTTGGATTCGTTCATGGTCGAGATGTCCTGCCCGCCGATGAGGATGCTGCCCTCCGTTGGGCTCAGCAGGCCAGCCAGCAGGGCCAACATGGTGGTCTTGCCCGATCCGCTGGGACCCACCAGGGCCACAAACTCGCCGGGGCAGACCTGGATCGACACGTCGTCCACGGCCTTGATGATGCTGCTGTCCACTTCGTAGGTCTTTGTGACCAACTGTGCTTCCAATACGGGTGCCATTTCTACCTCCTTACGATGCTAGACCCAGTGCGGTGAGCGGTTCAACGCGCAACAGGATGAACAGAGAAACCAGGCCGCCCAGCGGGCCGATAACCAGCAGTGAGCCGATAGCCAGCGCCGCCGACTCGACGGTGAACGAGATGGGCACCGTGGGCGGCAGACCCAGCGACAGGGCAAAGGTGCCGACCACGCCCATGACCACCCCCAGGACCGTGGTATAGATGATCTGCAGGACAAAGGCGGTGGCGATGGTCAAATTGTTGGCGCCGATGGCCTTGAGCATCCCGATCTGGGCCACCTTTTGCAGGGTCTGGATCTGGAAAAAGCCGCCCACCACCAAGACGCCGATCAGGAAGGTAAAGGCCCGGATGGTACTCAGAGTGCTCTGCTGTTCGGCATAGCCGGGCGTAGCCTGGTAGGCGGTTACCCGGTCGACCGCCTCGACTTTTTTGACCCTGCCCTCCAAGAGGGGGACCGTCGCTTCCAGTCTGGCCGGGTCCTCCAACTGCACGGTGGCGATGTTAAAGATGTAATCCGCCTTGTCCGCCTGTACGACGGCCTGGGGCTTGATCCGGTCCCAGGTCACATAGGGCACAAAGATGGAGGGCTGGAGAAAGTGCTGTCGGCTGTCGCTGATGCCAGCCACGGTCAGGGCATAGAACTCTTCGTCGGTGCCCTGGATCGACTTGATGGTGAAGGTATCGCCGACCCCCAGCCCGGTCCGCAGGGCCACGTTCTGTCCGATGATGGCCTCTTTGCTGCGCTTGTGCCGCAACCCCTGCCCCTCAAAGGCCGGTGGCTCTCCCGGCTTACCTGGCTCCACGCCGATGAGCGAGATATTCAGCGGCTCCTGACCGCTCA
>JASFHU010000365.1:0-5352 GCA_050123055.1 Anaerolineae bacterium | reverse complement strand
TGGGGTAACGAGTTTGAGGCCAGCCGATTGAATATAAGAGCAGGTGAACAGCAGGTAGAAGCCAGCACGCCAGTAGGAGTTTATCCAACCGGGGTCAGTCATTTTGGGATATTTGATTGTGCCGGAAATGGTTGGGAATGGTGCGCCACTCGCTGGCCAAAACCGTATCCCTATGATGCTGAAGAAGATGAATGGCAAGCCGACTACCTTGAAGGAAAACGGCTGCGAGTACTGCGAAGCGGCTCGTGGAATTTTGGGCAAGATGTCGTTCGATGCGGGTATCGTTTTAGATTTGGGGCACACGGCTGGGCTGATCGCGGTGGGTGTCGGCTGGTTTCGCCTATTTGAAACTGCGTTTTGGGTTCGGACTGACGACTTTTTTCGTCAGTCACTTACATAATTAGGCAAAAAATGACAATGCTATTTCTACAAATGTCGTTCCCTATCTGAACAGAAACTGGAAACCAAGGAGGGATCACAATGACAAGAAGGTTAGAAGGCAAAGTAGCCATCGTCACCGGGGGCAGCTCGGGGATTGGCCGGGCCGCGGCGCGGTTGTTCGTCAGAGACGGGGCAAAAGTGGTTGTCGCTGATGTGAATATTGAAGGTGGCGAAGAAACCGTGCAAATGATTGCCGAAGAAGGCGGTGAGGCCCTATTCGTCAAAACTGACGTCTCGAAAGCGGCCGAGGTTGAGGCAATGGTTAACAAGACAGTTGAAACCTTTGGCCAGCTAGACTGTGCCTTCAACAACGCCGGCATTTCTGGTGAACTGGCATCAATTGTTGATTGCACCGAAGAAAACTGGGACGGAGTTATCAACAGCAATCTAAGAGGGGTCTGGCTATGTATGAAATATGAAATCCCGGAGATGCTTAAACGGGATGCTGGCGCTATTGTCAACACCGCATCTCAGTATGGACAGGTAGGTTTTCCAAGTATCTGTGCCTATACCGCCAGCAAACACGGTATCATTGGCGTGACCAAAGTCGCCGCCCTTGAATACGCTGAGTACGGCCTCCGCGTAAATGCTGTTATACCGGGCAATACCCGCACGCCGATGCTTGCACAGGCGCTTGATATGGATCCCGCGTTTGAGGCGATGTTTATCGGGCAGGAGCCGATTGGCCGGCTGGCTGATCCAGAGGAGATTGCCGAGGCAGTGGTCTGGCTTTGCTCAGATGCCGCCTCCTTTGTCACCGGAAGTGCCATGGCCGTGGATGGTGGGTATCTGGCTCAATAAGGAGCTCAGGAGAACGTCATGGCTCAGGGCCCCAGGCGTGGGTTCGTTCAGTGGCTGCAGGACGGATTCGACTATGAACGACTGCTTCCCGACCTGACATCAGGCGTCTTGATAGGCATCACTGAGATCATTTTCGCCCTGTCACTGGCCAGTCTGATCTTTTCCGGCGAGCTGGCGGTCTATCTGCCTCACGGCATCGGCATGGCACTCGTGTCTGCCGCGGTTATCATGATCGGCACCTCGCTCGCCAGCCGGGTGCCGGGTGTGATCGGCACTACCCAGGATAGCTCGACGGTCATCCTGGCCGTGATCGCCGCCGCACTGGCTGGTACACTCTCGGCTGCCGGGGGGCACGTCGAACTCGCAACCGTCCTGGTGGCCATCGCCTTCAGTGCGCTGCTGACAGGACTCTTTTTCCTGGCCCTGGGTACCTTCAAGCTGGGCAGGCTGGTGCGCTTCACTCCCTATCCGGTCGTGGGTGGCTTCCTGGCCGGCACCGGTTGGTTGCTGGTCCAGGGTTCCTTCGATGTCATGTCCGGCTACCCCTTCACCCTGGCGAACATCCCGGCGCTTCTCCAACCCGAGCAACTGATCCTGTGGGTTCCCGGGCTGCTTTTTGCCCTCGTCCTGTTTGTCGGCATGCGACGCACCCATCACTTTCTGACCATGCCGGGTATTCTGTTTGGAGCCATCGTCCTGTTCTACCTGGCCCTGCTGGCCACGGGCACCTCCCTCGAAGCAGCCATCGACTCCGGACTGCTGCTTGGCAAGGTGGCCGGAGAGATAACCTGGCAGCCCATGGCCCTGAAGAGCCTGTCGGCGGCAGACTGGGCCGCCATCCTGGGGCAGGCTGGAAACATCTCCATCCTCCTCATCGTGAGCGTGGTGGGCCTACTGCTAAACGCTTCCAGCCTCGAACTCATCATCCGCCAGGATGTTGACCTCAACCACGAGCTAAGGACCGCCGGCATGGCGAATCTCCTGTCCGGTTTGGGTGGAGGCATGGTTGGCTACCATGCGTTGAGCAGTTCTACCTTGAGCTACAGAATCGGCGCCCGGGGCCGCGTCTCTGGCATCCTGGCCGGCGCCATCTGCGTGGCCCTGCTCTTCACCGGGTCAGCGCTGCTGGTCTTCTTCCCCGTACCCATCCTCGGCGGGCTGTTGCTCTTTCTGGGGTTGGATTTTCTGGTCGATTGGGTCGTAGAGGGTTGGTCGAGGCTTACCAAGCCCGAATACGCCGTAGTCCTCTTAATCTTAGTCGTCATCGCCGCTGCCGGCTTTCTAGTTGGCGTAGCCGTGGGTCTGGTGGCCATGATTATCCTCTTCATACTAAGCTATAGCCGGATCAACGTCGTGCATCATGCAGGAACTGGCGCCGAAATCCGCAGCAGTGTCGAGCGCTGCACCTATCACCGGCAGGTGCTGGCCAACGAATTGGGCCCGCACATCTATATCCTCGAACTGCAGGGGTTCATCTTTTTCGGGACGGCCAACGCGCTGCTGGAGCAGATCCGGGCGCGGGTGTCCGACACAGACCAGCCGCCGGTGCGCTACATCGTCCTGGACTTTCGCCGCGTAGCTGGGTTGGATTCCTCTGCCGTGATGAGCTTTGTCAAGGGCAAGCAGTTGGCCGGAGCCCAGAGCATCACCCTGGTGCTGACCCACGTCTCCGGGCGGATCTTAGAACAGCTCGAACTGGGAGGGCTGTTGAAAGATGAGGTGGTGGTGCGCGTCTTTCCCGACCTGGACCACGGGCTGGAGTGGTGTGAAGAGGAGCTCCTGGAGGTTGAGGGCATCACCGCCATGCATCTGCCGGTGACGCTGCGCGCCCAACTGGCCGATAGCGGCTTCGAAAAGGCCAACACCGCTCGCCTGATGGAGTTCCTGGAGCGGGTGGACATCGGGGCGGGCGAGTACCTGATCCGCCAGGGGCAGGAGGCCGACCAGCTCCACTTCATCGAGCGGGGCACCGTGGTGGTTTGCCTGGAAACCGAAGGCGGCGAGCAGGTGCGGCTGCAAACCCTAGGCCTGGGAACCGCCGTCGGGGAGCTGGGGCTGTACCTGGGCATCAGGACCACTGCGTCGGCCATCGCCGAGTCGCCGACTGTAGCCTACCGACTGACCCGGGCAGCCCTCTCCAGGATGAAGGAGGAAGAACCGGAGCTGGCGGCGACCTTTCACGAGTTCATCGCCCATTTGCTGTCCGAGCGACTGACGGCCACCACCCGGACGCTCGAGGCCGTGCTCAGATAGAAGCTGATGATCTCGCAGGCTAGCGATAGCATGATGCTGCGCCAGAACCTTGCTACGTGACAGTCACTGCCCTCTGAGTCAGGATCCGGGTGGTTAGGCTTGGGAGTTTTTGTCGTTTGTGTCCAGTCTTATAAGAAGGATTCGCCAAGTTCAGGCTTATTCCGTGTGAAAGTGTATAATGAGCACGGCATGGCCCAGCGGAACGGCACGGGGATGTTCCCCCGCGAGGTGATGAATCGCTTTCCCCTGCTGCCCCTGGAGGAGGAAGGGCGTCTCAACGATCTGCCCCTCCGCGAGAATTTCATCGAGCGGGTCTTTGCCTACTATCGCTGGACCCGCATGCTGGACGAGGAACCCACGCCAGGCGGCCTGGTCAAGTTCCATACCGCTCACAAGCTCACCCTCATGGCCCACAGCCCAAAGCACTACACCGAGATGGGCCGCCTCGTCGCAGACGCGGGCAAGCGGGACTGGGACGAATTGACAGCCGAGTATGGGGCCATGCTCATGGAGGGCCTGAAGGTCATGGGAAACCGCAGCAAACACGTCAACGTCCTGCAGCACCTGATGGGTTTTCTCACGAACCACCTCTCCAGCGAAGACAAGCAGGATCTCCTGGGCCTCATCGGGGACTACCGGCAGGGGCTGGTGCCATTGATCGTGCCGTTGACGCTGCTGAAGCATCACTTCGGCCGCTACCCGGTGCCCGAGTGGGTGCACCAGCAGGTATACCTCCATCCCTATCCCAAGGAGCTAATGCTGCGGAATCACGTCTAGGTCGCGGGCTCAGTGGGCAGACCAAGACATTGCCAGTTTCCCACAACGATACGTTCGTCTGGTTAACCACATTGAGCAGGCTTTGTCTGCAACAGTGCTACTGAGATGGTACAGCATCCCCGATACGGTCCTTTGATGCCCTCAGCGACTGTGGCTGCGGCTCTTGCCCAATGGAATATGGGACTCTGAACGAGTTCTGGAACACAGTCTGCCTATTACTTGTTCTTGGGCAGCAAGAACGCCAGGAAGAATGCCGCCACGGCGAAGACAATGAGCCATTGCAGCGACGCACGCAGCCCGACTTGGTCAGCCATGTAGCCGGTCAACGCCGGGGTGAGAGCAGCCAACGCTCCGGATGTCCCAAAGACGATGCCCACACTCGTGCCCACACTGCCGCCTTTGCCGATGTCACTTGCCATCGCCAGCGTGGACGGGAAAGTAGCCTGGATGGCGGCGCCGATCAACAGCGCGGGAAGCAGGGGCGTCACACCCCAGCCGCTGGTGAAGAGAAAGAGTCCGACCGCCGCTACAAGGGCGCTCAACAGGTAGAGCAGGCGTCCCCCCACCCGATCGTAAATCATACCACCGGCCGGCTGTGCGAAAAAGCCGACCAACAACATTATGGCCGACAGGATGCCCACTTGCTTGAGGTCCATGCCCTGCTCCACCAGGTATGTCGGCAGAAAGGTCAGAAAGCCGGCATAGAGCATGCCTAACAGACCGGCCGTCAGGGCCAGGATCCACAATGTTCGCGGCGCGTTCAAACTCATGCTCTCCGGCTGTACTCTTGGGGCTTCGACCAGACCTTTGCCCAACAACAGGGCGACCAGCAAGCCGGGGACCACAAGTAGAAACGCTGTCTCTCTCCACGCCACCACGCTGAGGAGAAGGGTCACGGCGATCGGCGCACTGAAGTTGCCGATCGCCCCGCCGATGCCGTGGATCCCCATTGCCCGGCCCTTGATCTCTTGAAAGGCCCCAGTCACAAAGTTGGTGGATTGTGCGTGAAATGTCGCAATGCCTAGGCCGTAGACAAACCAGGCCAGTACAATCATGGTGTAGGATGTCGACAGGCCGACG
>JASFHU010000364.1:0-5355 GCA_050123055.1 Anaerolineae bacterium | reverse complement strand
GTACGCTTGCAGCATAAGGGCGCACAACATGACCCTGAAGCTCACTGCTCAAACCTTGATATGGTGTGGTTGTCGCTTTAGGAAACTGACGTACTTCTCAAAGACCGGCCGCCCCTCCTTTTTGATCAACATCGGCCCCATGTGGGTAACACCCTCAAACTCGACCAGTTCAGCCTCCGGCAGCAGTCTGGCCAGCTCTCGGGACATGGTGACGGGAGTCGTCGTGTCAGCCGTGCCATTGAGGAGCAGGATCGGCACGCCATCCACCTGGGCCAGTCCCTCTTCAAACACCGGCGCCTCCTGGGCGATGTCACCGACATAGTAGCGAAAGAGGTCGACCATGGTCTGGATGTAGGTGCCTTCCATGGCCGGGTACATCATGCGCCGCACCAGGGCGGCCCGCAACCGTTCTACCAGCGAGAGGCTGTCATAGCTTTTGCCAAACACAGCCGGCACGTACACCTCGTCAAAGATGCGGGGGTAGTTCTGTCGGCCGATGCGCTCCGGCCACAGCTCTCGTAGCGTCTCCAGCGCTTCGATCCGCTCTTGGAAAGCAGAAAACACCTCATCCGCGTCATTGGAGAGCAGATAGGGGTTGCCCAATCCGCAGAAACTCCAGGCCCGCCGGGGATGGCGAATCAGGAACGCCTGGCCAACCAGGCTTCCTTTGCTGATGCCCAACAGGTGGACCTGACCGATCGAGAGGGCATCGAGGAGATCGCGCAGCTCGTCGGCGAGATCGAGCATGCGGAAGGACGTCGTCTTGGCCGACGAGCCGCCGACGCCAACATAGTCGTACTGGAGAAAACGGCACCGCCCTGACAATCCCTGCCGCAGGATGGGCAGTGCCTGTTTATCCCATTGGTGGTAGTTAAAGACCGAGCCGTTGACCAGGACCACGGTCTCTGGCCCGTCGCCGCTCCATTGGTAGGCTATGGTTCCGCGTTTCGGCAGATCTACAGTTGGCATGTCTCTCCTCTCCCCCAAATCAAGTTGGGACTGCAACAGAAAACGTGACGTCTGGTGTGTGGTGCACAGGGGGTGAACAGTGGTCATCACCTACCATGTTGCACCAACCCGTGCAGGGCCAGGTCGGACAGCGTCGCCGCGATCTCTTGAGACGTGAATGGACCATCCGGGGAGAACCATTGGTGCGTCCAGTTGACCATGCCCAGGAAGCCGAATACTGCCATCCTGACGTTGGTGGGCCGAAAGTCACCCGCAGTGATGCCATCTCTGATGATCTGCATGAGAACCTGCTCATAGTGTTTGCGTACGGTCAGGGCCTCCTCGAGGCGCTCGGGCGGCAGGTTGCGGTACTCCTGGAGGTATACGGCGACCAGGTCGAGGTGGTCCATCATCATTGCTGCGTGGTGTTCCAGGGCCCAACGGAGTTTTTCGGGCGGGGGAAGGTCGGAGGCATAGATCTCGTTGATCTGGGAGGTCAGAAAAGAAGTTGCTCGTTCCAGCAGCCGCCGGAGCAGCTCCTCCTTGCTTTCGATATAGTAGTAGAGGCTGCCTTTCTGCATGCCCAGGGCGTCTGCCAGATCCTGCATCGAGGTGTTGTGATAGCCCTGCTCCTTAAAGAGACGAGTGGCAGTCTCAAGGAGCTGGTCCTCTCTCTCTGCCTTGCGCTGGGTCATCCCTTGGCCCCTGTCTGATTCTACCAAACGTTTGATAGAATCATTATACACAGTTTCTCTGTCTGTGTCAAGCAACCCATCGTGAGCAAGCTCGCCTTCGCCGGAGGAAGGGCAGTGGTGAGATCCCTGGGCGCCGGAGGAAGTACGGCGGGGCTGCCACTAGGCGCCAGACTCAGGCATGAGCCCAGCCGCTGATGCCGGCCTGGGACCTCCTTCATGGGGGGGATAGGGGTTTGCGACCTACTGGGCCTCGCTCTGCTCCTCCTCTTTCTCCACTCCTTCTTCCTCCTCGCTATCCCAGCCGATAATCCAGATACACAGACCGGCGAGCAAGATCGTGGCGACGATGAGAGCTGCCCACTGGCCCGCTTCCAACCCTACGTCTTTGGCCGCCCAGATCAGAATGGCCACCATGCCCACTGCTAATACGGCCCAGGCAGTCACTTGTGGATGCCGGCTTACCCAAGCTTTGAGTGACATCTTTGCTAACCTCCTGTCGGACGTGATTCGTAGATCGTGCGCTGCGCGCTCACAGTGGGCGCATGACCATTCGATCGCGGAGTGTCTTGACCATCAACTCCGACCCCCCGTCGGTGAACTCGCTCAACACTTCGCGCCAGATGCTGTGCAATTCGGTGAAGGGTCTGGCTTCATAGCCCAACCGCTGCAGAATGGGCAGCACCACCTCTGAGAGTCCGCCCGGCAGCAGCACGACGTTGGTTTCACACATCAAGGTTTTCGCCTCGGTCTCGATGGTCTCGAGCAGCCGCGTCCCGGCCTCCGTGTACGGCCCATCTGGCAGGATATAGAACACGTCGGTCACAGAGACCAGGTTCTCGGCTTGCCAGGCGATCACGCCCACCAGCGTGCCCTCTTGGTATGCGACCCACAGCCCCCGGCTGAAAAGCCAGTCCATCACCTCAGTTTCGTCTGGCTGGATTCTCGCCTGGGTGGCGTTCTCGACCAAGGAGGCGATGTGGGCAATATCCCCGCGCAAAGCGCGCCGGATTTCAAGGTGCTCGTTCATCTCTCTGGCTCCCCAAAGTGCAGTTCCATAAAGACCTCATCGTAGTACACCCCGTCGATTCTGGTTTGGCGCGCGAGCACACCCTTTTCCACAAAGCCCAGCCTGCGATAGTATGCCAGCCCTCCCTCGTTGTGGGCCAGTACATAGATCACCACCTTCTCAAATCCCTGCTCCAGGGCGAAGGCAAAGGTCGCTGCCGCCAGCCGCTGTCCAATGCCGCGCCCGCGAAAGTCAGCGCGAACGTAGGTGCCCAGGACAGCCACGTGATCCATGGCCTCGGTATACGCCGCAAAGGGCTCAATCACCTGAAAGCCCACGATACGCCCGGTTAGCTCAGCGACGTACAACTCACTGCGCGTTCCCAGGCTCTGCAGGAAGGCCAGCTCGGCTTCAGCCGTCCAGTGACCGGTCAGCGCCGTGTAGCGCCCCTCGGCGATGACGCTATTGAGTACGTCGGCGATGCCTGCTGCGTCCCCCAGGTCGTCGCGGCGCACGGGGCGTATCACGCCTTCGTTAGAGACAGACTGGCTGGCTGATTTGCGCATCTGTTCTATTGGCTGGGCTGGCTGGATTGTACCTGCATCCACGCTGCCTGAACCTTCTCCTTCAACTCTGCCAGGTCACCGTCATTGACGATTACCACGTCGGCCAGGGCCGCCTTCTCCTCCTGGGGCGGCTGGGCGTCTATTCGCAGGACCGCCTGCCCTTCGATCAGTCCGCGCTGGGTTGCCAGCCGCACGATCTGCAACGATCTCGGTGCTGTTATCACCCAGAGCGCATCGTAGCCGTGGTGCATTCCCGCTTCGATGAGCTTGATCGCCTCCACGACCACAACAGGTGCCTCCGCTACTGCGATGCGCCGGTCCACCTCGGTGATGGTCGCCGGATGGACGGTTGCTTCCAATCGGCCAAGTGCAACAGGATCGGCAAACACAATGGTTCCCAGCTTTCCCCGGTCGATGGTCCCATCAGCAGCCAGGATCTCCGGGCCAAACGATGCCACCACTGCATCGAAAACTGGGCCGCCAGGCTGCATCACCTCGTGGGCGACCTTGTCGGCGTCGATCACGTGTGCCCCCAAATCGGCCAGCATCCGGGCCACCTCGCTCTTGCCGGTGGCGATGTTGCCCGTCAGGCCGATGAGTACGCGGTGTCCTGGCTCACGTCTCATCCGGCTAGCTCCGCCCACTCCTCCAGGTGTTCCTGCAACTGGCTTTGAAGCTCGTCATAGATAGTGCCCAGCTCGTGGATGCGCATGGCTTCCTGCGCTTCGCTGGCGCCAGATATCTCTAATTGCAGTTCCTTGAGCTCCTCCTCCAGGCGGTGGATCTCCACCTCCAGCTCATCGGCTTGCTGCTGCCGGGCCTCCTTTTCGCGACGGGCTCGCTGCTCGTCGCGCCGGGCCTGGCGTTGATCCTTGCTCCATTTGTCCTTGGCCTGGCGGGCCTCCGACTCTTGTGCCTCGCGGCTCCGTACCTCCAGGTAGCTGGCCCAGGTACCAGAGAACACGTCCAACGCCTGATCGCCCGGATCGATGATCCAGAGCTGGGTGGCCAGCCGATCTACCAGGTAGCGGTCATGGGTCACCAGTACGATGGTGCCTGGAAACTCGTCTAGGACCGATTCCAGCACCTCTTGGCTGGCGATGTCCAGATGGTTCGTCGGCTCGTCGAGGAGCAAAAAGTTGGCTCGCAGCAGGACCAGTTTGGCCAACGCCACCCGGCTCTGCTCCCCGCCCGACAGATCGCTGATCGGCTTGAACACATCGTCGCCCGTAAAGAGGAAGCGAGCCAAAAAGTTGCGTGCCTCACCCAGCGGCAGGTTCTTGACCTCCAGGATCGTATCGAGGATGCTCTTGGCAGGATCCAGATCGGTATGAACCTGGGCAAAGTAGCCGGGCTTGAGGCTGGCGCCGAGCCTGGCGTATCCATCCAACGGCTCCAACTCCCCCAGAATGGTCCTGAGAAGGGTCGTCTTGCCCGAACCGTTCGGACCGAGAAGGGCCACGCATTCGCCCCGCCGCAGGTCCAGGTCGGGACAGAAGAACAGAGGAGCGTCCAGATCGTAGCCCACGATCAGGTCCTGACTCCAGACCACCTTGTCGCCGCTGCGCAATGGAGGCTGGAAGCTCAGGCTGATGGTGTGTTCCTCGCGCGGCTTGTCGAGAGCAGTGTCCCGCTTGAAACGTTCCAGGCGTTTGAGGCGGCCCTTGGCCTGGCGGCTCCGCTGGCCGGCCATGTAGCGCCGGATATAGTCTTCTTCTTTGGCGATGAACTGCTGCTGCGAGCGGAACTTTTTCGATTGGCGTTCGTAACGTTCAGCTCGTTGTTGGACATAGTGGCTGTAGTTGCCCGTATAGATCTCCAACTGGCCGAACGCGATCTCCCACACCTTGCGCACGGTCCGGTCCATGAAATAGCGGTCGTGGGCCACCATCACCACCGTGCCTTCCCAGCTGTTCAAGTAGCCCTCCAGCCACTCGATGGCTTGCAGGTCGAGGTGGTTGGTTGGCTCATCCAGCAGCAGCAGGTCGGGTGATTCGAGGAGTAGTCGGGCCAGAAAAGCCCGCGTCTTCTGGCCGCCACTCAGATGCGACAGGGGTATGTCGTGCTCATCGGCTGGAAAGCCGAGGCCCATCAGCACGTGCTTGGTTCGATCCTGGTAGGTGTACCCGCCCAAGTGCTC
>JASFHU010000363.1:0-5359 GCA_050123055.1 Anaerolineae bacterium | reverse complement strand
CTGCGATTGGTGTGGGGCCTGGGCACCCGGGCCGTGGACCGGGTGTCCAACGACTACCCCCGCATGGTCGCCCTGAGCCACCCTGACCTCCGGCCCGAGGTGGGGGCGATCAAGATCCGGCGCTATTCGCAGACCTCGGCCGACGTGATCAGCCTGGCCGAGAACGAATTCCAGACCCGGCGTGCCAGCGAACTGCTCGACATGGACTTTCCCTCGGCACGCTTGCTCGTGTCGGTGGATCGAGGCGATTATCTACAGCCACCGCCAGCCTACGATCCAAATCTGTCCCCGCGAGACCTGGTCTTGACCTTCGATGGCCTGTTGACCAAGACCGGCTTTGTCCCGCTGATGAAGGCCATACTTCAGACGATCTCGGACCGCTTTGGCCGTCACGTGGATGTGGAGTTCACGGCCGATATTGTGCCTGGCTATCCCGAGCCCGAGTTCCGGATCCACCTGCTCCAGTGCAGGCCCCAAGCCAGCCGGCAGGCCGGGGCGGCGTTCCAGGTCCCGCCCACGGTTGCCGAGGCAGATACGCTGTTTACGGCCGACCACCTGGTGCCCAGCGGTTGCGTGCGGCGCATCCGCCACGTCGTCTTTGTAGATCCCGAGGCGTACGACCATATCCCCGATGAAATGACGCGGCTCCAATTGGCCCGGGTGGTGGGCCAATTGAACGCGCGGTTGGAGAGAAAGAGCTTCATCCTGATGGGCCCGGGGCGCTGGGGGAGCACCAACCTCGACCTGGGGGTCAAGGTGACCTATGCCGATATCTTTAACACGGCGATGCTCATCGAGATCGGCCTATCGCACGGCAACTCGGCGCCCGAGGCATCGTATGGAACTCACTTTTTCCAGGATCTGGTCGAAGCCGAGATCCACCCCCTGGCCCTCTATCCCGATCAGGGCGACAACGTGTTCAACTGGGGGTTCTTTCGTGGTTCGCCCAATGTGCTGACCGACCTGGTGCCTGACTTTGCCGACTATGCCAATTATGTGCGCGTGATCGACGTCCCTGCTGTGGCCCAGGGCCGGTTGCTGGAGGTGATCATGGATGACGAGGAGAACCAGGCGCTGGCTTACCTGCGGCACTACCCCAGCTAGTTCTTGGTGCGGGGATGTTATGGGCCCGGTCCCCAGGACCTGGTTGCTTCCGTTGGAGGAGGCGGCACGAAGAAACCCGAGTTCTTTAGAGAACTCGGGTTTCTTGATTGATCACTAGAGGAGTTCGATCCGGTAGTCCAAAAGCTCGACGTCGGGACGGTTGATCTCAATCCACTGCACCACCCGCTCCAGTTGGCCGTGGGCGTAGCTGGCGCTGGATGATACGCAGGCCACCCCCAGCACCGCTCGCTGCCACAGATTCTGGGCCTCTACCTCGGCAATGGAGACGTTGAACTCGCGCCCGACGCGGGCGACGATTGACTTGACAACCCTTCGCTTACCCTTGAGTGAGCCGTTGCCCGGTAACCGCAGATCGATGGTGCAGACGCCGATATGCATGCTGGGTCTCCTAGCGGGGCATCCAAGCCGGATCCCAGTCATGGGCCGGGTGATCTGTCAGGCGCGCCACGCTACTGCCATCGGTTCTCATGACATAGATCTCGTGATTGCAGTTGGCACCGCAACCGCCAGGATCGGAATCGGCGCGGGTGGAGGCAAAAGCGATGCGCCTGTTATTCGGTGACCAGGTGGGGTGCACATCCTCGGCGGGATCGTTGGTCAGGCGCGTCACACCGGTGCCGCCGGCGTCCATGGCGTAGAGCTCCCAATTGCCGTCACGGTCGGAGGTGAAGGCGATACGTGCGCCGTCGGGCGACCAGGCCGGACCCACGTCCCAGCCGGCGTTGTTGGTCAGATTGGCCAGTCCGCCGCCGGTGGCGTTCATGACATAGATCTCATAGTTCCCGTCGCGGTTGGAGTCAAAGGCGATGCGTGCGCCATCGGGCGACCAGGCCGGGCTAAAGTCCTCGGCTGCATTGTTGGTCAGGTTCGTCACGTTGCTGCCGTTGGCATTCATCACATAGATCTCCCAGTTGCCGTCGCGACCCGAGGCGAACGCGATACGCGCACCATCGGGCGACCAGGCCGGGTAGGCATCGTTGGCCGGTTCGTTAGTCAAGCGCACCAACCCACTGCCGTCGGCGTTCATCACAAAGATGTCAAGCTGGCCCTCGCGATCCGATTGGAATGCGATGCGCATGCCATCGGGTGACCAGGCCGGGCGTCCATCCTCGGCTGGATGGTTTGTCAGACGGGTGATCCCCGTGCCATCGGCATTCATGACATAGATCTCGTCGTTGCCGTCACGGTTGGAGGAAAAGGCGATCAGGTCCGGCCGGGGCGCTGTCGGGGTCGGCGTCGGGGTGGGGGTGGGTGTTGCTGTCGGGGTGAGCATCAGCGTGGCGGTCGGCGTCGACGTCGATGTCGCCGAGGCGGTGGGTGATGGCCTGAGCGTACCGGTAAAGCTTGGCGCAGTCGTAGGCGAGGCTGTTGGCGTTGGTGTGTCCGCCGGTGTGCCCGTGGCCGTGGAGGTGGGCATCAGAGAGGGGGTAGCGGTGGTTGTAGCGCTGGGTACCGGCGTCGGTAGCGATGTCAAGGTGGGCAGCGGCGTCAGGGTGGGAAGGGCTTTGGCGCTGAGGGTCGCCCGGCTGCTGACCGCGGTCTCTGTTGCCTGCACATCGGGCGCCGTCCGGGTACGATAACGAATGACCCAGAAGGCGCCAAACGCCAGGAGGAGACACAATCCCAACAGCGGGATGATCCGCCACAGCCAGGTACGCATGGTCAGTATGTCCCCGTTTACTCTTTGCCCCGCGACCGGAAAACCAGTCTCAGGGGGGTGCCCAGGTAGCCATACCGCTTCCGGATCTGATTCTCCAGGTACCGTTCGTAGGTGAAATGGACCAACCGCGTGTCATTCACAAAAAAGACAAAGGTCGGCGGATCCACGCTCGCCTGCGTGGCATAGAAGAATTTGAGTCGCTTGCCAGCCTTGTGGGGCGGAGAATGGCGGATGGTGGCATCTTCTACCAGCCGGTTCAGTTCGCCGGTCGGGATACGGACCATGCGCTCCTCATAGACCTGGAAGGCCAGTGGCAGGAGTTTGTGCACCCGCTGTCCCGTCAGCGCCGAGATAAAGAGCACAGGCACATAGTCCAGGAACTTGAGATCGGCGCGGATCTGTTTGGTGTAGGCGTCCATGGTGTAGGTGTCTTTTTCGATCAGATCCCACTTGTTCACCAGGACGATGATGCTGCGGTTCTCCTCCAGGACATAACCGGCCACGTGGGCATCCTGGGCGGTGACCAAATCCTGGGCATCGAGCAACAGCACCACCACGTCGGCGCGGGCCATGGCCTTGATCGACCTCAGGACGCTATATTTCTCGATGCCGCGTTCGATGCGCCCCCGGCGGCGGATGCCGGCCGTGTCGATGAGCAGCACCGGCTGGCCCTCCCAGGTCAGGTAGGTGTCGGTGGCGTCGCGGGTGGTGCCGGGGATGGCGCTGACGATGGCCCGCTCCTCGCCCAGCAACTTGTTGAGCAGCGACGACTTGCCCACGTTGGGCCGGCCCACCAGGGCGATCTTGAGGGCGTCCGGCTCCTCTATCTCGCCGGCCGCGGGCAGGGCGTCAACCATCTCGTCCAGCAGGTCACCGACACCGGTCCCGTGCAGGGCCGAGATGGGAAATACCTCGCCCAGGCCCAGGGCATAGAACTCGTAGGCCGCCTGCTCGCGGGCTTCGTTGTCGGCCTTGTTGGCCGCCACCAGGACCGGCTTGTCGGAACGGCGCAGCACTTCGGCCACGTCTTCGTCGGCCGGCGTCAGGCCGCCCAGCACATCTACCAGCATGACAATGACATCCGCCTCGGCGATGGCAACCTCGGCCTGCTCGCGGATCTCCTCGATGAAGCCAACCGAAGCTGAGGACAGGGGTTCGGGCTGGTCCTGAGGGCGCCGCAGCTTCTGGCTCTCCAGGATCTCCAGGCCACCCGTGTCCACGACGGTGAAGAACTTGCCATTCCACTCAGCCTCGCCGTAGAGGCGGTCGCGCGTCGTGCCCGGCACATCCTCGACGATGGCCCGCCGCTGGCCGACAATGCGGTTAAAGAGGGTGGATTTGCCTACGTTGGGGCGACCCACCAGGGCGACGATTGGCTGGGGCATGTCAACATCCTCGGGACATTAATCCCGCACGAATCCCATCCGCTCCACCTGGGGCTCAAACCCCTGGTCGGGCGTCTTGATCTCGCCATACTTTTCCTCGAACTTGGCCAAGTTATCGCCCAACGCCTTGTGGAGCAGCTTGGCGTTCATGGGTGTCATGATGACCCGCGCATAGACCTTGGCCTTGGGCGTGTTGGGCAGCGCACGGGCCAGGTCCAGGATCAGCTCTGAGGGCGAATGGGTGATCAGGGCAAAGTTGGAATAGATGGCCTCCAGATCGGCAGGTAGCTCGATCTGGATCTGTCGCCGTCCGCCGGCTGGTGGTTGATTCTTACTGCTCATGGTACCCCTCCAAATGCGACGTCACACCCCGGGGGTGGATGCTATCCGAAGAACGCCACCCATCCTGCGGGCGTTCATGTAGACACGGGCGTCGCTCACCCGCTGGGGCAAACGCCGCCCGGTTGATGGTTCTGGCGATAGAGCTTCGGCGCAGGCGCCTGACCTCACCGGCACCTGGGTAGGAATCTATCCAAAGGTTCGCTCGGAGCCCCCGAGACGGGGGCCGGAGCTGTTTCAGACAGGTCCCAAAGCTAGAAGGGGAGTGTGTCCTCTTCAAATCCTTCCGGTGGGGGCTCTCCGACGGGCGCGCCCGCGGCAGTTTCTCCCCGGCCACCCAGGAACTTGAAGTTCGACGCCGTGATCTCGAAACTGGCGCGGCTCACGCCGTCGTTCCCGGTCCAAACACGGGGATTCAAGTTTCCATCCACTGCCTCGCCGCTAACGCGACCCTCGACGTAAACCTGGCGGCCCTTGGACAGGTACTGGTTGGCCGTCTCGGCCAGCCCACGCCAGCAGGTGACGCGCCACCAGGTGGTCAGCTCCCAATTCCTGCCGTTGTACGACTCTTTCCAGCCCTGCGGGCAGGGGCGCTCGCCTCCCCCTGGCAGTGTCTTGGACAGGGTCTCTGTGGTGGCCACACTAAAGTCGGTGACCGGGGTGCCATCCGCTGTATAGCGCATCTGTGGATCCCTGCCGACATTGCCGATGATTGTCACGCGCTGAAACATTGTTTCTTGCTCCTTTCAGATTGTCAAGACGCGCCAGGTGGCGCAAGCGGGGTCGCTACGACCTCAATCTTACCCCAAAACAGGCCAAATGTCAATTGCTGGAGTGCTCGTCAATAGGG
>JASFHU010000362.1:0-5361 GCA_050123055.1 Anaerolineae bacterium | reverse complement strand
CGCCTGACCGTCTACGACAAGCTGACCTACGCCGGGAACCTGGACAACCTGCTGGACGTGAAGGAACGCTTCGCCGACCGCTATGCCTTTTTCCGGGGCGACATCGCCGACGCTGCCGCCGTGGACGGGGTCATGCGGGCCCACGAGGTGGATACCATCGTCAATTTCGCCGCCGAGACCCACGTGGATCGCTCCCTCATGGAACCCGACGCCTTTATCAAAACCGACGTCTATGGCACCTACGTGCTGTTGGAAGCGGCCAAGACCTACGGCGTCGAGCGCTACCACCAGGTGTCTACCGACGAGGTCTATGGCGACATCCCGGAAGGGCACTCTTCGCTGGAGACCGACCCACTGCACGCGCGCAGCCCCTACTCGGCCAGCAAGGCCGGCGGCGACCTGCTGTGTCTGGCCTACCACAACAGCTTTGGCACGCCGGTGACCCTGACCCGGGGCTCGAACAATATCGGCCCTTTCCAGTACCCTGAAAAGGTGGTACCGCTGTTTGTGACCAATGCGGTGGACGACCAGCCCCTGCCCATGTACGGCGATGGCCGGCAGATGCGCGACTACCAATACGTGCTGGACCACTGCGAGGGCATCGATGTGGTGCTGCACAGGGGCGAGCTGGGGGAGGTCTACAACCTGGGCACCGGCGTCGAGACGGAGAATATTGTCATGGCCCGCGCCATCCTCGACCTGCTGGGCAAGCCCCATAGCCTGATCCGCCACGTGACCGATAGGCCAGGGCATGACCGGCGCTACTCCATCAATGTAGACAAGGTCCGCGCCCTGGGTTGGGAGAGCGGCCACAGCTTCCAGCAGGCCATCGAAAAGACGGTGCGCTGGTACGTGGATAACGACTGGTGGTGGCGCAAGATCAAGAGCGGCGAGTATATGGCCTACTATAAGGAATGGTACGGCGAGCGGCTGGCCGAGTCGGAATAGCCAGGCCTACAGACACCAAGCGGCCCTGCAGTCGATCGCAGGGCCGCTTTATGATCCTGGGACTAGGGCAAAATGATCTGGAAGAGCGCCTGGTAGGCCTCGTTGACGCTAAGGAGATCCCCATTCCAGCCGCCGATAGCATAGAGGTTGGGATTGACAAAGGCCGCGCCCAATCCCCGCCACTGCTCCGGCACCGGCGTCTCAATGCGGCTCCATTCATCTATCCGCGGGTCGTAGCGCTCGTTGAAGGCAAGGTAACCCTCCATGCCGCCGCCGATGGCATAGAGCTGCTCGCGGACAGTGATCACGGCCAGCCCGCCACGGGGAAGGTCCATCGGCGACCGGGAGGTCCAGGTGCCGGTGGAAGGATCGTAGGCCTCGCAGAGGTCAAACTCGTTCACGTCATCGTATCCGCCCACGACATAGAGCCGGTCGCCCATGGCTGCCGCGCTCAGGAACCCCCGCGGCTGGTCCATGGGGGGCAATTCTTCCCAGGCATCGGCCTGCGGGTCGTAGCGATAGACAGAAGCGACGTATCCCCCCTCGCCCCGCCCGCCAAAGAGGTAGATCTGGCCATCGAAGGCCGCCAGGCCGTAGGCGCCCAGCGGCCTGGGCAGCGGCGCGCCACGCTCCCAGGTGTCCCCGACCGGATCATAGATCTCCAGGATGTCCTGGGGCTGGCGACCGGCATCGATCCCACCGGGCACATAGATCTTGTCATCGACCTCGACGGCAGCGATGAACCCCACCGGGGTCGGCTTTGAGCGGGCCGTCGTCCAGGCGTCAGTGGTAGGATCGTAAACCTCCACCCGGCCCGTGGCGCCGTCGCTACTCACCCCACCGATCACATAGACCAGGCCCTGGTGGGCTGCTACGGCGTGGTCGGTGCGCGGCGTGGGCATCTGGGCCCGGGTGTGCCAGCGCGTGCGGCCTGGATCGCTGGGCGCGGTGGGGAACACACCCTCGATAGGGTCTGCCTCCACGCCGTTCGTTCCTCCCTGGAGCACCTGTGGCAAAAAGAGCACCAGCAGGGCCAGTACGATGGCGGCCAAGAGTCCGATTCGCTTGGCCACCGAGACCGGAGGCCGCTGTTCCTGATCGGGCAGGCTGGGCAGCGCAAGAGTGGCCGTCGCTTCTGCAACCGCCTCGGCGGTTGTAGAAGCGGCAGCATCCTGCCGGTCCACCTCGACCCAGCCCTGGCGTACAGCGACCATCGTCGCCTCAGTACGCGAAGCAACGTCAAGTTTGCCATAGATGTTCCGCAGATGAACCTTGACGGTATTGACGCTGATGACTAGTTCCCGAGCGATCTGGTGGTTGGTGGCGCCTGTGGCCAGCAAGCGCACGATCTCCATCTCCCGATCGCTCAGGGGGGCCCCATCATCTGACACGTGACACTCCAATCTTTTGTCAGACCATTATCGCACAGAACGGAGCCGGGGGCAAATCCCGCCCTCTATCACCGCTGCTGAAAGCGGTTCATAATCAGCAACTCGGAGATGGCCCCTCGTTCGTCGCCCCTGCAACTGATGGACCGAAGGGCCTGTACCTCGATCTGCTGGTAGCCGTCGTACAGATCGCGAATGGGGCCGGTGGCTGAATTGCTGAGCATGACCCGGCAGCCCCGCCGGTCCAGCTCGCGAAAGAGGCGGGCCAGGCGCTGCTGATCTTGAAGGCCAAAGTCGGCCGAGGTATAGCTGGTGAAGTTGGCCGTGTCGGACAGAGGATGGTAGGGTGGGTCAAGGTAGACGAAATCGCCGGCCCCGGCCACCTCCAGGCAGCGGGCGAAATCGCCTGCCAGGAGGGTGACATTCCGGAGCGCCCGGCTGGCAGCCCGCAGGTTTTCGGCGTCGCAGATGGTCGGGTTCCGGTGGCGGCCAAAGGGCACGTTGAACTGGCCCCGCCGGTTGACCCGGTAGAGGCCGTTGTAGCAGGTGCGGTTGAGGTAGATGAAGCGGGCCGCCCGCTCCAGGTCGCTGCGCCGGGCATAGTCCGCCTGCCGGTCCCAGGCGCGTACCTCGTAGAAATGGTCGGGGTCCAGCTTGTGCGGCTCGTGGCGCTGTAGCTCGGCGATCAACTCCTCCACCCCGCCCTGGACAGCACGGTAGGCGTTGATCAACTCCTCCAGGTGGTCTATGAGGACCACCTGCTTTCCGGCCAGCCGCCCCTGGCGGTAGAGGTGGAAAAAGACCGCCCCTCCACCGGCAAAGGGCTCGACGTAGCGCCCAAAGGCAGCCGGGAGATGGGGCTCGAATTGTGACAGGAGCTGACCCTTGCCGCCAGCCCACTTGACAAAGGGGGCTGGATGCTTCAACGGGGACCGGCCCCTGTGATGGAGCTGCTCATGGATTGTCTCCCACGTTGGTCTTGAATAGCTGCCGCACACCGTGGGGGTGCGTGGCAGCCAGGATCTGGTTCCGCGAAGCCATTGTAGCACGTTGCCCCGGGCAAGACAAGATCCAAGTCTAACAATTCTCTAACGTTCCTCCAACGTTGATCTAACACTTGCTCGCTAGACTGATGTCTATAGACTGGAAATGAAACTGTGAAACCAAGGAGGAACTAGAATGGCAAGTATCATACGATGGGAACCGATGCGCGACATGGCAATGTTGAGGGATGCGATGGATCGGGCCTTCGAGGAACGCTTTTTCCGGCCGCCCGTGCCCTTTGCCTGGGCTGAGGGGAACCTGGCTGTTGACATGTACGAGACCGACGAGAGCGTCATCATCAAGACGGCGATCCCCGGCGTCAATGCCGAGGACATCGAAGTATCCGTGACCGGCGAGACCCTGACCATCAGGGCCGAGACCAAGGAAGAGGAAGAGGTACAGCGCGAGAGCTATTTGCGGCGCGAGCGTCGCTTTGGCTCCTGCTGCCGCTCGGTGACGTTGCCCGGTGGGCTGGAGGCAGAGAATGCCGAGGCCGACTATACCGACGGTGTGCTGACGCTGACCTTCCCCAGGGCCGAAGAGGTCAAGCCCAAGACCATCAAAGTCAAGACCGAATAGATCTAGCAGACACACGAGTGGAATGGGGGGCTGGGACACTCCGGCCTCCCATTCTCTATGGAACGGGATGGATTGTTGAACTGCGTGGAAATGGAGGATATGAGCATGGCACGTAGAAGAGGTTGGGGCCCTATGACCGATTTGGTGACGATGCGACAGGCGATGGATGACCTGTTTGACGAAGCCTGGGCGCGGCGCAGCATGGGCTGGCGCCAGGGCGAGCAGACCGACGTTTTGCCGCTGGACGCCTATTCCACCGACAATGAGCTGGTCATCAAGGCCTCTGTACCCGGGGCGGCTCCCGAGGACGTCCAAATCACCATCGAAGGCGACACCCTGACCATCAAGGGGGAACTCAAAGCCCCGTTGGAGAATGTCGATTATCACATCCAGGAGCGACGCCACGGCGCCTTTGGCCGGACGCTGACCTTGAATGTCCCGGTCGAGGCGGAGCAGGCCGAAGCGACCTTTGAGCATGGCGAGCTAACGCTGATCATCCCCAAGTCGGAAGAGATCCGGCCCAAGGTGATACAGGTCAAGAGCAAGCAGGACTAACCCTACTTGGTCCGATGTCCAGGGGGTTTCAGATCCTGGAGGGCGACACACGCCTCCCAGGATCTGAGACCCCCGCTTTATTGCATACCTTGCCAGAAACAGAATTCTTCTACCGCCCGTCGTCCAGCAGCAGGTCCTCGCCCCCCACGACGTGGAACTGGCGGGTTTCGATGGGACCGGGCGCCGGCGGCGGCCAGTAACCCGCCTGGGGTCCGTGCGGCAGCCCTTGCGGTGCGCCACCCTGGACGACCACCACCGGCGGGTAATTCTGCTGCCTCATCTGCTGCTCCCGCTCGTCCATCCGTAGCCGGTCGCGGCGATGCATCACGACCAGCAGCAGTATCGACGTCGGGATCCCGGCCGCTACGCCGCACACCACGCCGACGACCACAGCCATGGCCTCGGCGCTCATCCGTGACCCGACGACCACGGCCAGGGCGATGGCGAACACCAAACCCGATGCGACTACGATGTGTCTCAATGTCAAACCATTTCCTCCTCCGCCCAGTTCTCTATATCCAAAACGCCCAGACGAGTCTGGGACTCCTAGCGGCTTTTCCGCACCCGCGACTGTAGCTGTTCCGCCAGATGGACCAGCCGACTTCCCAGGCTGTCGGTGCCGGTGGCTGTTAGCAACAGGGGCTTGGCCCCAGCCCGTAGTTGGGTCACCAGTTCCCGCGCCTCGGCCGGGCTCAGGTAGGCCGCCTGCATCCGCGTCACCTGACCCTTGGCCACCACCAAAAAGTCGCCCTGCCCCAACAACCTCTCGGCACCCGTCTGCGCCAGCCCCGTCGCCACCTTCGCATCCTCCGGACTGGCCACGCTGCCCACCAACCGCACCGGAAAG
>JASFHU010000361.1:0-5366 GCA_050123055.1 Anaerolineae bacterium | reverse complement strand
GCGTTATGGCGGGCGACCATATATCCGACCAGGACCACAGCGACGCCCACCGCTACGTCGCCGGGGAAGCTGGGCAGGGGCAGGTGGAACGCGATACCGGAACCGAGGTACACCCCACCCAGGGCGGTAAGCAGCACAGCAACGAAGAGGGGGGTGTATTGGCGCTTGCGTCCGGGGCTCGAGGCATGCTTGCGAAGCTGCCAGAGATGGAGCGCGGCCAGGAAGCCCAGCAGCAGCAGGTACACGATCGAGAAGGGGTGGAGGGGACCGCCCCTCTGATCGGCCAGCAGGATCACTGGACCTGCGGTCCCCCTGGCCGTGCCTGCCACGGTTCCCCCGGCAGGCACGGCCAGGGGAAAGGGAAACGCCCCACCGATGGCCTGGGCCAACGACAAGCCATAGGCCAGCGGAACCACGGAGCGACGGAGGGGGGCGGAGAGCCTGCCCAATCCCTGTTGGATCGCGTCGGGTAGTCGCAGAGGAGGCAGGTAAAAGTCGAGGCGCGAGGGTTCCTTTCCCGGCGGCAGGAGCAGGATGAGGTGGAAGCCCAGCGGAAGGGCGAGCATCACCGCGGGCCTGAGCCAGGGCAGCACGCCGCTCCCCGGGACGTGGATGGCCATGGTATTGTGCAGGTAGAAGCAGGCCATCGACCAGAGCGTGAGGGCCGCCAGCCAGGAGATGCGGCTGCGCAGCGTCCGCGTGACGATATAGAATCCCAGGCACAGGCAGATGGCCAACCCGGCGAGATTGATCAGCGTGGTCAGAAACGACAGGACCTGGACCATCGGCCAGCCACCACCTCCTGGGCTCAGGGCATCGATTGCTCAGCCAGGCGCAGCTTGACAAAGAGCCAGGGAGCGAGAAAGGTCATGGCCCAGCCCACCAGCGTATAGCGCATAAAGCGCAGCCCCGCTTGCAGACCATGGGACATCTCTGTGGGGAGAATCACCCTCAGCCCGACGTAAAAGATGGCAACCAGGAGCAGCCCTATCAGAAAGCGCAGCCCGCGCAACCACCAGGCGCCATCCACGCGGAAACGCACCCACCTCTTCTCCATGATCAAGCCCAGACCAAAACCAACCAAGGCGCTCATGGTCGTGATGGCTATGTCAGCGGGATAGTGGCCTTCCACGCTGGAGGGGTGCACAAAGATCAGCAACACCGGGACGCCCACGGCCAGCACAACCTGCAGCGCCGTTTTTTGCGCGGCGATCCAGCTCGAAACGGGCGGTTCGGCCCAGATATAGACCACCAGCACCACCAGTCCGATCAGCCAGCCGCCGATGACGTCCTGGGGAAAGTGGGCGCCCAGCACAATGCGCGACAGACCAAGGCCAAAGATGGCCAGGCCCGCCAGCACCCACAGGGCCGGCTTGCGGAATCGGTAGGCCAGATAGGCCAGATTGACCACCCCGCCCTGGGCGTGGCCGCTGGGAAAGGAGGGGTCAGTCGGTTCGACCAGGACACGGACGCGCGAATCGAAGGTGCCGGGGCGCGGGATCTTGAACAGGTGCTTGATCAAGCTGTTGATCCAGGTCGATAGCAAGGAAAGATATGCCAAGGAGATGCCGATCCGCTTGTGGACGCACCAGTAGATAAAGGGGAGGAGGAGAAGGTAAAACTCTTCGTTGCCCAAAAAGGTCACCGCCTTAAAAAAGGCGTCCCAGAACGGAGTGCTGTACGACTGAACCAAGACAATGACCTCGATCCCCCAGGGCACCAGTGACAGCAACCAGTCTTCCATGACTCCCTCCTTTTTGTGGACAGGATCAATTATAGCAGAGCTTTGCAGGGAAGTCAATGCATTTTTCGAAACGTTGGTACGACTGTTGTCAAGTCGGTGGCGGCTAGAATTCCGATGTCTTGCCGGGCAAGGCAAGCAGGCAGCTTGACGCCAGATTGCCTGCGATTGGCATCCGGCTGTCGAACGTCAGAAATCGGAATTCTATGTCAGGGAAGTCAATGCGTTTTTGAAAGGTAGCGCCTGGTTTGCGGTGCGCGTCAGCGGCGGCAGGCCTCGACAAAGGCATCAAACAGCCGTTGCGCCCGGGCATCGCGGCTGGCCAGTTCTTCAGGATGCCACTGCACGCCAAGGGCGAAGGGATGGTCCGGGGCTTCGACCGCTTCGACGATGCCGTCCTCGGCGTGGGCGACCACCACCAGGCCGGGGGCCGCCTCCTTGATCGACTGGTGATGGAGACTGTTGACCGGCAGAGAGGTCGTGCCCGAAAGTTGGGCCAGGCGTGTGCGGGGGACGATCTCCAGGGTGTGGGACTGGCGATCGCGGGGATGGTCAGGGTACCAGTCGTGCTTGTCGGTCCCGGACACCTGGGTCTGAATGTCCTGGTAGAGGCTCCCGCCCTGGGCCACATTGAGCACCTGGATGCCACGGCAGATGGCGAACAGCGGCTTTCCCTCCTCCATCGCCCAGCGGGCCAGCGCCAGCTCGGTCTCATCCCGATCGAGGGAGACCCGGCCGCACTTTTCGTGGCGCGCTTCGCCATAGAAGGCGGGATCAACGTCCTCGCCGCCGGGCAGCAGCAAACCGTCGAGGAGATCGTAGAGGCTACGCAACAGCCCCCGGTCGGTCAGGTGAGGGATCAAGAATGGGGCCGCGCCCGCCCGGATCAGGGCATTGATATAGGTTCCGTTCTGGCCCAGACGAGGGGGACGGCGATCTGTTTCAATGGCGATGCAGGTGATGCCAATGTTGGGCGGTCGTTTGTCAGTCATTTGTCGATCTCGCAGGGCTACGGAGTCACCGTGGGTGTGATGGTCGCCGTTGGCGTGATGGTCGCCGTGGGCGTGAGCGTGAGGGTGGGTGTGATGGTGGCCGTAGGGGTGATGGTCGTTGTGGGCGCAATGGTCGCCGTCGGCGCGCTGGTGGCCGTGGGTGGGGCGGCGGTTTGCGTTGCCGCCTCTGCTGCCGCCGCCTCTTCGGTCTCGTCGGCGGTGGGTAGCGGGGTCACGGTGGCCTCGGTCACGTCGTCCCCCACCTTTTCAAAAACGCGATCCACCACCTCGCCGGGCGCGCCAAGGGTGCCCAGGAACTGTCCATTGACCGTGACCAGAACAGCGCCGGCGTTGCCGACGCGGAGCTCGATGCGCTCCTCGCCATACCAGGAGCGGCGAGTCTCCGCTTCCAGCTCGCCCTGGAACTCGCGCACGCCATCTACCGAGACCTGGATCCAGGAGGTATCGGTAAAGACCAACTCGAGAAAGATCCCGGTATAGATGGGAGGCGAAGGTGAGGGCGAAGGTGAAGGTGTCAGGGTCGGCGTCAGGGTCAATTCCAGGGTGGGCGTGGGCTCTTCGGTACCCGTTGTCTCGGCCGTGCCCTCCGCGGTGGTGGGGCGACTGGTCGTGACAGCCCGGGTCGCGGTCGGTGTGTAGGTGGCCGTCGCCAGACCTGCTTCTGTGGCCTGCGGCATGTTGGTCGCAGATCTGAGGAGGGCGGCGGCTTGCTGCTGGGCCCACCAGTCACTGATATAGGGCGACAGCCACCAGAGCAGGAGGCTGGCGGCCACCACCAGGATCAACACCAGGCCGCCGATCCACAGCCAGCGGGAACGACGAGTCTGTATCTCGTGCAAAGGTACCGGTTGGAACGACTCTGTAGTGAAGGGTGTGGGACCTTCGACGGAGAGGGATTCGGGTTCGGGAGGCGCAACCAACTCGGAGTAGCGGTCGGATGCCTCGGCGGGGTCAAGCTGCAAATAGACGGCATAGTTGCGCAAAAAACCCCGCCCCACTACCGCGTCGGGCAAGTTGTCGAACTCTTCGGACTCCAGGGCCTCTAAATAGGAGAGGCGAATACGGGTATCCGCCTCTGCCTGCTCCAGGCTGATGTCCAGTTCTTCTCTACGCTGCCGCAACCATTCGCCCAATTGGCGTGAACTGTCCGTAGTCACGCCCTCCAATATACCTGTACTGCCCTCAAATGTCAAGTTCCCTCGATGACGGCAACCGCCTCAGGACGCTCACCCAGCACTTCAGGTTGGAGGAATGTGGGCTCTATGTTATACTCGGCAAGCTGCAGCGATGGCTGCTGGCCGGAGACAACACCGAATTGGGAAAGTAACGAATTGGATTGGGCTCAACCTGGAGAACGGCGGGTAGGGCCGACCAGGGTGGGCGGTTGGCGGATCGCGGTACTATCACACTGTAACACTATCACACTGTCGCGCAGTGCCCTTCAGATTATGGTTAAAACTGAGGACCAGGCCAACGCGAGTCAAGGGGCGTGTACGTGCTACATGGCAACTGGTTGATATTGTTACGGGGCTGAAGAGGGTAAGGAGGCAACCCATGAAGAGCAACCCCAGGATCGAATTTCTATTCTGGGAGGATTGTCCATCCCATCCGCAGGCCTGGAAGCTGCTGGAAGAGGTTGTGGACGAGGTGGGCGTCGAGTCAGAGATCGAAAAGATCGAGGTGTTGACGGACGAAGAGGCTGAGCGGTTGCAGTTTCCGGGCTCGCCCACCATTCGCGTGGACGGGATGGACGTGGATCCGGACGGCGCGGCGCAGATGGGCACGGCGCTCACCTGCCGCGTGTACGTTCTGGAGGACAGGCGCTTTTCGCCCCTGCCATCGAAGGAGATGATCCGCCGGGCGCTGGTTGGGGATAGCGGGTAGGGAGAAGCAACGTCGAGAACGACCAAGCGGGCCAGGAGCTGTCCTGGCCCGCTTGGTCTACAATAGCTACTATTTCCACTTGATGGTGCAGCCCACCGGCGGCGTCTCGGCCACGGGAGGCGCCTGACCCGCCAGTACCGCGTCCAGGGCGTTGCGCAGGTAGGGCACGCTGGCCTGGGCCTCTTCATAGTTGTCGTCGGGCGCGCCATGGTAGCTCAGCCGGAGATCGCTGTCAAAGACAAAGACCTCGGGGGTGCGCTCGGCACCATAGGCGTGGGCCACCTCCTGGCTCTCGTCGTGCAGGTAGGGGAAGGGCAGCCCCTGCTCCTTGGCCAGTTTCTGCATGCCCGCAAAGTCGTCGGCCGCATACTTGGCCGGATCGTTGGAATTGATGGCCGCAAAGGCCACGCTCTGGCCCTCATAGTCCTTGCCGATGGCCACCAGCCGGTCCAACCAGGCCAACACGTAGGGGCAATGGTTGCACATAAAGGTCACCACCGTCGCCTGTTTCCCCTGGCTGAGGTCAGCCAGCGAGTAGTTCTTGCCGTCCACACCGGGCAGATCAAAAGAGATCGCCACGTCTCCAAGTTTCACCTTTGCCATTTTTTTCCTCCTCATGCCTTATCTGATTCTGTTTGCCTCAAAAACACCCAGATAGGTCTGGGACTCCGGTAACAAGTCCAGCCCCCCCCAGCTTGTTGGGGCCGTTATCACCAACCCTCGTGCGC
>JASFHU010000360.1:0-5381 GCA_050123055.1 Anaerolineae bacterium | reverse complement strand
TGTGGGACGCCAGAAAACCTATTCTCCCAGATCTTCCAGGTCCAGTCCCTCGATAAAGTCCCGGTAGGGGGCGAGCTGTTCCTCTTCCTCGGGCGTCATCGCATCCAGATCGATCTCCTCATCCGGGGTCACGGCAGCCCGTTCCATCACCGACTCGCTGACAAAGATCGGTGCCTGGACACGGACCGCAAGGGCAATGGCGTCACTGGGACGTGAATCGAGCTCGAGACGCTCACCCTCCCTATCCATGACGACCCGAGCGTAGAATGTGTCATCGTGCAGGTCATTCACCAGAATATGCGAAACTTTGGCACCCAGCTTGTCCATGCTCTGCTTCAAGAGGTCGTGGGTTAAGGGGCGGGCGATCTCTACCCCTTGCAGTTTGATGGTGATGGCATCCGCTTCGTACGGCCCGATCCAGATGGCCAGGTAGCGCTCCAACCCCTCTTCTTTGAGGACCACCACCCGATGTTGGGACAACAGGCTTGCCCGAACACTGTCAATGGTGACCTTGATCATGGTTTGCTCCTCTCCAAAAGCCAATACATGCCCATCCCCTCAGTTTGGTCTGGGCTATCCCCCAGATTATACCACAAGAGCCAGCCTCAGACAAACGAATCCCGGCAGACGAAAACGATCTGCCAGACCAGCAGGATCCATCGCTGGCTCGCAGGTTCGCCTAGAAGCCCTAACGCAGTACTGTCTGGGTCCAAGCCTGGATCCAGGCCTCACGGTTGGCCTCGATGGCTGCCGGATCGACCATGGCTGGCTTCTCCGGGACCTCGGCAAAGCGAGCGAACACATCTGGCAGGGCTGCCTGGGCATTGGCCGGAAAGACAAACATCTTGAGGGGAATGTCCTCCTGGAAGGTAGTCCCCAGCATAAAGTCGATCCACGCTTCAGCCAGATCGCGATTCTCAGTGCCCTTCAGAATGCCGACGAATTCAACCTGGCGGAAACAGGCACCATCAGCCACCACGACGGCAGTCGGGGCCTCGTCGAACGACTCCTCAGCAAAGTACACCTCCACCGGGGGGCTGCTGGCATAGCTGACTACGATGGGCCGGTCGCCATCTGAGGCATAGGTAAAGCTCCCCCAGTACGCGTCCTCCCAACCATCGGTCACCAACACGTCATTCGCTCGCAGGTCTGACCAATAGTCCAGATAGGTATAGTCTCCCGTCTCGCCAAACCGTCCCACCGTGGCCAGCAGGAAGGATAGCCCCGGCGAGGAGGTAGCCGGGCTCTCTACCACGGTCAACCCCTTGTACTCTGGTCGGGTCAGATCCGTCAGGTCAGCCGGTGGGGCTAGACCCTTTTCTTGAAACCAAGCCTTGTCATAGTTCAAGCACACATCGCCATAGTCCACCGGCAGCAATTGGAACCCTGGGTCCAGTTCCAGTTCATCAGGAATGTCCGCCAGAACCGGCGACTGGTACGGCTCCAGGATATCGCCCGCCAGCGCCCGGCTGAGAAAGGTGTTGTCCACCCCATAGATGACATCCGCCAGGGGTGTCTCTTTGCTCAATATCGCCTGGTTCAGCATCAGCCCCGTATCCCCCGACTGAAGGAACTGCACTTCACAGTCGCAGAGCTCCTGGAAGGCAGCCATCACCTCCGCGCTGACATCAAAGCTATCGTGGGTCATCACCGTCAAAGTGCGACCCGCCTCAGCAGCAGCAAGGGTCGGCCCAGGGGGCTCGGTCACCGAGGGCTCGGGCACAGGCGTTGCCTGCGGGCCACAAGAAACCAGTCCTAAAACTGCCAACACTATCAGAACCCAGCTCATCCTCAGTTTCATGCTCACACCTCCTTTGCAGGTTCCCGCTTCCGAATCCTACCTCTCACCCCCCGACGCCGGACCGTGTACCACCAACAACAACCCCTGCTCCACCTCGACTTGTGCTTCACAGGCCGTCATCTCGTTGCTCACACCCCGGCTGTAGCCGAACCGCAACCTGTCGTTCTGCAATGCCCAGGCCAAACCGCTGGTCGTCACCCCAAGGGCATCTCCCCCAATGGGCAGAAGGGAGACCAAATCCCCGGGACTTCCCTGAAGCGTGACCGACCTATTGCTGCCAACGAGCAGAACTTCCCCGGCCCCATTCACAATGCGCACCAGCACCCCCTCCAGAGTAGGCAGGGCCAACAGAAGCAGATTGGCCAGGGTGTGATCCAAACGCCCGCCCAGCGCTCCCAGGACGATGATCTCGTCTGCACCCTGCTCGACGGCGTGGGTCAAGGCCAGTTCCAGGTCGGTTTCGTCCTTGGCCCGGGGGTGCTCGATGAAGGCGCTTCCACGAGCCTCCAGGTCGTGCCGGAGCACATCCGGCAGCGAGTCCATGTCACCAATCACAACCTGAGGCTTCAGCCCCCAGTCCAGCGCCCGTGCAGCACCCCCATCGGCACCAATGATCCAATCGTCGGCCCGTACCCATCGCTCCCAGCCGGTGCTCTCGTCTGCCTCGCCCGCGGCGATGATGATAGCCCTCATACGCCCTCCCAACCATCCAAACACAGAACCGCCAGACCTGAGGCTGGCGGTTCTGTGTACGCCTACTATCGCTTCTTCCCTACGCCGGCATTACCCAGGTCAGGTTCGAAGGGTCGGCGACGAAAGTGGTCGCCCTCTCAGCCTGTTCGCCCAAGCTCCCCCAGTGCCTTTCCGTCTTCTGTAGGCTCATTCTACCATCCCTCCATCTCCCTGTCAAGCACTTGTAGCTGCCGCGCTTTCGGTAGAGATCATGACCCGCGAATAGCAGCACCGTAAGAACAGTTCCAAGAGTCACAGATCTACGGGGTTTGTCTGTGCGAGGGTTTTCGATTACAATGACAGAAAGTCTGGCTACCAAGCCTGCCCAGCCAACCTCTGTGCCAGGCCTGGCCCAAAAAGCTCTCCGGGAGAGGAACCATGCCCGAACTGCCCGACCTGGAAGTTATTCGAGAATTCCTGGCACCTCGCGTGGTCGATGTGCCCATCGTCTCAGCCGAGGTGCGTCGCCATCTCGTCGTACGCAACCTGCTGGGCGGCGACATGGCCACTCACCTGATCGGCCGGCGATTCACCACCGTACGGCGCCGGGGCAAATTCCTCATCCTGCCCCTCGACGACGGGAGCAGCATCGTCATCAACCCCATGTTGGCCGGGCGCCTCCGATACGGCGCCCCCCTGGGCCGCCATCGCGCCCGCGACGCCCTGGTGCTCGGCCTGGCCGATGGGAGAGAACTCCGCTACCACGACGCCAAGGATATGGGCAAGGTCTACCTGACCACCGATCTGAACCAGATTCCGACCTTTGCCGAGCTTGGGCCAGAGGCCACCGGCCCAGAACTGAGCCTGGAGACGTTCCGTGAGCGGCTACGCCGGCATCGCGGCGAGATCAAGGGGATCCTCACCAACCAGCATTTCCTGGCCGGCATCGGCAATGCCTACGCTGACGAAATCTGCTGGCAGGCCCAGATCTACCCTTTCCGCCGCCGGCCCAGCCTGGGCGACGAGGAGACAGCAGATCTCCATGCGGCCCTGGAGACCGTCCTTTCGGAGGCCATCGAAACCCTCCGCGACCGGGTGGGGGAATCCATCGACGTCGAGGTACGCGACTTTCTCGCCGTCCATGGCAAGGCCGGTCAGCCCTGTCCACGCTGCAACAGCCCCATCAGCAAGGTGACGCGACAACGCCGGACGACGAACTTTTGCCGTACCTGCCAACCAGGGCTGATGGTCGGCGGTAGGGACCGCAGGCAACCGACTGCACCAGGGCAATCGTCAGTATGAGGGATTGGCATCCCACACCGCTTGCTTTGGCTTACATTTTTGGGTATAATGCACATGGAAAGGCAAAACTGGCTTTTACGTCTCATCCGGAGGCCTAAACAGCGCCGTCGGTTTCCAGTGGCTCTTTCCTACCCAATACCACGAAAGGAGGAGAACGATGAAAGCAGTCGTCATGGCAGGCGGCGAAGGCTCGCGCTTACGTCCCTTGACCATTGGTCGTCCCAAACCGATGGTCCCCATGGTTTCCAAACCAGTGATGGCCCACATCCTGGACCTGCTCAAACGCCAGGGTATCACGGAAGTTGTGGTCACCCTCCACTTTATGCCCGAGGTGATTCAGAGCTACTTTGGGGATGGTAACAGCCTGGGAATGAAGATCCACTATGCGATTGAGGAAACGCCACTGGGTACCGCGGGCAGTGTCAAGAATGCCCAGGAGTTCCTGGATGAGCCATTCCTCATCATCAGTGGCGACGCCGTAACCGACATCAACCTGCAAGAGGTTATCGCCTACCACGAAGCACAGGGCGCCGAGGCTACCCTGACCCTCTACCGCGTACCTAATCCCCTGGAATATGGTGTTATCATCACCAATCCTGACGGCAAAATCACCCAATTCCTTGAAAAGCCTTCATGGGGCGAAGTGATCTCGGACACGGTGAACACCGGCATCTATGTGATCGATCCCTCGGTGCTAGATCTCATCGAGGAGGGCGTGTCTACAGACTGGAGCAAGGACGTCTTTCCCCAGTTGTTGGAGTCGGGGCGGCCGCTATACGGCTTTGTAGCCAGTGGCAATTGGACCGACGTGGGCGACATCGGCGAGTACATGCGTGCCAGCGGCGATGTGCTCTACCATCGCGTCCAGACCGAGGATCTGGGCGAACACATCGGCGGTGACGTTTGGATAGGCGAAAATGTAGAGATTGCACCTGATGCCCAACTCTATGGACCCATCTTTCTCGGCGACGAGGTCAAGATCAAGGGCGGTGTGATCATCCATGGACCGACAGTCATTCGTGACTATACCATCGTCGATAACCGGGTCCACATCGATCGCAGCATCATCTGGCGCAACTGCTATATCGGCGAGGGCGCTGAGATCCGGGGCGCCATCATTGGTCGCTCGTGCACGATCAAGAGCAAGGCGGTGCTGTTTGAGGGCGTGGTCCTGGGCGACAAGTCGATCGTCGGCGAGGGGGCCGTACTCCACGCCAACGTCAAGGTCTGGCCGGAGAAGGAGATCGAACCCGGTGCCACGATCAAGACGAGCATCATCTGGGGTGCCCTGGGGCGGCGGGTGCTATTTGGCCGGTTCGGAGTGACCGGCGTGGTGAACGTCGACCTGATTCCCGAGTTTGCTGCCAAGATCGGGGCAGCTTTCGGAGCAACCCTGCCCAAAGGCAGTACCGTTACCATCAATCGCGACCCCCACCGCAGCCCGCGCATGATCAAACGCGCCGTTATCTCTGGCCTGCCTTCAGCCGGCATCCACGCCAGTGACTTGCGGTCCATGCCCATTCCGGTAGCCCGCTACTATACCAAGGTCACCAATGCGCTCGGCGGTGTCCATGTCCGCCTGTCCCCCTTTGATCAGCGTGTGGTG
>JASFHU010000359.1:0-5394 GCA_050123055.1 Anaerolineae bacterium | reverse complement strand
GGGGGTTCAGGACGAAGGAAAGATTGCCCTATTTGGAATTGGCATGGTGACCCTTTCGATCTTTCAGGTCGCCAAAACACTCCGGGCGATTTTTGGTCGAAGGTAAACTCGTCCGGCCTCCTGGCACCATGCATGTCCGCTTGCTGCCCCCGACCCATAGCGAGCGGTGCTATCATTGCTTGGTCTTACAAGGGCGCAATTCTGTATGTTGAAGCAACTCATCCATAACGGGGTTGTAGTACCCGAGCCTATACCGCCGGTAGACCTGGTCATCGAGATCAAGGGCTGTCCCGTGGCCCTGACCCCCAAACAAGAGGAAATGGCCTTGGCCTGGGCCAAAAAGCAGGGCACACCCTACGTCGAGGATCGGGTCTTCACACGCAATTTCATGGTCGATTTTTGCCAGGAGCTTGGCCTTGATTCGGCGGTTCCGGTGGAGGATGTGAATTTTGGGTCCGCGATCGCGATCGTCGAGGCAGAGCGGGCGGCCAGGGAGCAAATGACCAAGGAGGAGCGCAAAGCTCTGGCTGCCGAGCGAAAGGTCAAACGCGAGGCGCTCCGTGAGCAGTACGGCTATGCGATGGTCAATGGCGAGCGGACCGAATTGGCCAACTATGTGGTTGAGCCAAGTGGCATCTTTATGGGACGGGGGAAACACCCGCTGCGTGGACGGTGGAAAGAGGGTGCTCGCCATCAGGATATTACCCTCAATCTGAGCCCCGATGCTCCCCCATTGTTGGAGAGCTGGGGTGAGATTATCTGGCAGCCCGAGTCGCTGTGGGTTGCCCGTTGGAAGGACAAGCTTTCGGGCAAGCTCAAGTATGTGTGGCTGAGCGATACGGCCCCTATCAAGCAGGAGCGAGAAGCCCGCAAGTTCGACAAGGTCCATGACCTGCATGCCCATCTAGAGGTCGTTCGGTCGCAGATCCAGACTGACCTGGAGCATCCGGCTGCTAGACGACGCATGCTAGCCACGGCCTGTTATCTGATTGATACGCTCTGTCTGAGGGTCGGCGACGAAAAGGACCCCGACGAGGCAGATACGGTCGGCGCTACTACGCTGCGACCGGAGCACGTCACCCTGCATCCCGATGGTGTTGCCGAGTTCAGGTTTCTGGGCAAGGACTCGGTGCTCTGGAACAAAAAGCTGGATCTGCCCCCGGTGGTGCAGAGAAACCTGGAGGAGTTGGTCCTCAATGCTCGCCCGTCCAATAGCAGTGCGACGGGGGACAGGAGTCATCCCACGCGAGACAGACCCCAGCTATTCCCTGATATCAGCAGTCGCAATGTCAATGCTTACCTGTCTGGCATCCTGCCCGAGCTGACGGCCAAGGTCTTTCGTACCCACCACGCCACGATCTCGGTCAGGGAGAGCCTGACACTATCCGAGGTCCAGCCAACCGATCCCGAGCACGCTAAGTGGGAGGCCGCGAACCTGGCCAACCTGGAGGCGGCCATACTCTGCAACCACACCAAGAAGGCGCCGGCGAGCTGGCCGCGGAGCCGCCAGCGATACAAGGAGCGGCGGCAGAAGGCAGATGAGCGGGTGAAGACCTACCGGGAGCGGCTTACAGTCCAGCGCGAGGCGTTGGTGACGTTGCGCCGGGAGTCGCATGAAAAACGGAAGGCAGCCTCGGCTGCGAACAAACAGAAGGTCAAAGCCCGCTATGAGAAGCGGATCGAGGTGGCTGAGCGTAGGGTGGAGCGCACCCGTGGGATGTTGGAGCGGGCCAGGCTCTCCCGGGACAAGATCAAAGCTCAGGCCGCCATCGCATCCAAAAAAAGGACCTGGAATCTGGGCACCAGTCTCAAGTCGTACATAGATCCGCGCGTCTACTACGAATGGGGCCAGCAGGTGGACTATGACGTCCTGGAAAAATACTATCCCAAGGCGCTCCGGCGCAAGTTCGCTTGGGTGCGAAACGAGGAACGGATGGAGGCCGAAGGGGAGGAGCCGACCTCATTGAGGTAGCGCTCCGCCCAAGGAGGTGTACTCCGTGGAACCCTTCTCAATTCAGCACTCACCCCATGGGGACGTGATCCGAGCCGTCCAGCGTGCGGCACTGGAGGCTGTTGAGCCTGGCGCCGCGCTTCGGCAGAAGGTTCGGCGCCAGGGAGATCTGCTGATCATCGGCGGGCAAGGCTACGATCTGGCTGCTGTCGACCGGATCTGGATCGTCGGTGGAGGAAAGGCCGCTGTGGCGATGGTCGCTGCCCTCAACGCTATCCTGGGCGACCGTGTGGCTGGCGGCCTGGTGGTCACCAAGTACGATCATATCGATACCAGCCTGGACACCGGGGCGGTGGAGGTCGTCGAGGCGGGGCATCCAATTCCCGACGAAGCGGGCGTGACCGGGGCCCAGTGCATGGCCGACTTGTTGGCATCCGCCGGGGATCGGGACCTGGTATTGGCCGTCCTTTCAGGCGGAGGATCAGCGTTGCTGACGCTGCCAAGCGCGGGCCTGACGTTGGCCGACATTCAGGCCACCACTGGTCTACTTCTTCGTAGTGGTGCGACGATCGTAGAACTCAACGCTGTGCGCAAGCACCTCTCGCAGATCAAAGGGGGAGGTCTGGCCCGGCTGGCAGGCCAAGCCTCTGTCGCAAGCCTGATCCTGTCGGATGTGGTGGGCGATCCCCTGGACGTAATTGCCTCTGGACCCACGGTGCCCGATCCCACGACCTTTGCCGACGCCTGGGCTGTGCTGGAACGGTACGCTCTTGTGGAGCGCGTTCCGGTGGCAGTGCGAGAGTGTCTTCAGGCCGGACGCGATGGTGGGATACCAGACACACCCAAGCCGCAGGCCAGGCTCTTTGAGCGGGTGCACAACGTGATCGTTGGCAGCAATCGCCTGGCGGCCGAAGGCGCTGTTGCGGCGGCCCGGGCTAGGGAGTTGAATGCCCTGTTGCTGTCCACCTTTGTCGAAGGTGAGGCCCGACAGGTGGCCCAGGTGGCTGCGGCTCTGGCGAAGGAATTGGTCCATCATGACCGGCCTCTGTCCAGGCCGGCTTGCCTGGTGTGGGGGGGGGAGACGACCGTCAAGGTGCGTGGGGAAGGACTGGGGGGACGCAATCAGGAGTTGGCTCTGGCAGCGGCGATGGCTATGGAGGGCTTGCCCAATGTCGTTCTCGTGGCCCTGGGTACCGACGGTACCGATGGACCCACCGATGCCGCTGGCGCTGTCGCCACCGGCGAGACCATCGCCCGCGGACGTGCACTTGGACTGGACCCGGTGACCTATCTGGCAAACAACGACTCCTATCACTTTTTTGACCTCGTGGGTGATCTGATTCGTATCGGCCCCACCGGTACCAACGTAAATGATCTGCTATTCATCTTTGCCTTTCTCTAGCCCGCGAAGGTGGGAGCGAAGTAGATAGTTCGAGTGGACGGGAGGGTTGTGATGCGTATCATCAGGATCAGTTCGGGGGATGTGAGCGCCACGGCTGCGCTACGGGAGAACGCCACTGCCGATGCCATTTGGGCGGCATTGCCCATCACGGTGCGGGGGAATCGCTGGGGCGACGAAATCTATTTCGAGATCCCGGTCCGCCTGCCTCAGGCGGATGATGCCCGAGATGTCCTGGATGCCGGCGAGCTGGGTTACTGGCCCGTGGGCCATGCCTTTTGCATCTTTTGGGGACCAACGCCTGCCAGTCAGGGCAGCGAGATCCGGGCCTACAGTCCGGTAAACGTCTTTGGGCAACTGGAGGGAGATCCCTTGGCCTTCGATCTGGTGCCGGGCGGTGCGGAGATCAAGATCGAGAGAGAGAACTAGAGAAGGAAATCTCTCTTGGGGTCAAAAAAGCGATTCGGTGTCGTCCTGACTGGATGCAGCTCCCTGGGCTATCCGAGGCGGTCCATCAAGGTGCGATAGAAGTAGGTCCGATCCTGTAGGCGCACAAACCGGCTGCTGTAGGGACTGGCCTGGACCGTCACCAGATCGCCGTCCCGCAGCTCGTACTCGAACTGACCATCGACGGTGAGGATGGCCTGGTGGTCGGTGTGAACGTTTACCTCGACCCTATCCCCGCGACCCAGCACGATGGCCCGATTCATGGTCAGGTGGGAGGCGATGGGGATGAGTAGAAAATTCTGGAGCTGCGGGGGCAGGATGGGGCCGCCAGCGGCCAGCGCGTAGGCAGTGGAGCCGGTGGCTGTAGAGATGATAATCCCATCGGCGGCGTAGGTGGTCAAGTAGCTCCCGTCGATGTAGGTTTCCAAGCGGACAATGCGAGCCAGGCTTCCGCGACTGACGACTACGTCGTTGAGGGCCTGGTACTGGCGGCAGTCTTCCCCGCGGTGGTACTCGGCGTAAAGCATCATCCGTTCTTCAAGCCAGTAGTCGCCCGCCAACAGCCGGGGAAGAGCAGCGGGCCACTGCTCAGGCTCCAGCTCGGCCAAAAAGCCAAGGCGCCCCATCTTGACACCCAGCACCGCCACACCCAGGTTGCAGGCCATGCGCGCGGCTCGTAGGATCGAACCATCACCACCCAGGGTCACCAGTAGATCGAGATGGGCGATCTCGTCGGCCACCGCTCCCTCATCCCAAGTGGATCCGATCCAAACCTCCAGCCTGTGTGCTTCCGCCTGGCGGGCCATGCTCTCGGCCATGGGCTGGGTGGCAGGCAGTTTAGGGTGGTGCAAAAGTCCAATGCGCTTCATCGTTCCGGCCTCGCATGCGTCAAGGTTCTTGTGGACAACGCCTGCATTATAGCCTATTTGGGCCAGGATGTCCATAGGGGATCCACCTCGTCTACCTGTCAGGGTGACCCGCTGATGTGCTGGTGGGGTCTACCTGTGCTATAATCGAACCTATCCAAGTGCTGAGGAGCCGACATGGAAAACCTGGAGAGCATCGTTGAAGAGATCCGTGCCGAGTTTGAGACCAAGAGTGCCGCGCGCGATACTGCCCTGCAGCGTTCCCGGACTCTGATTCGCCATTGTGCCAACGCTATCCGCGCCGCTCACCGCGGCGATTTCGTGGAGGCCGAGCACCTCCTGGCAACGGCCCAGGAAGCGGCAAGGGTGATGGTGTCTGACCTGGAGCCCCATCCAGACCTGTACCATGCCGGGTACACCAGGGACGCCCTCAAGGAGTACGTTGAAGCGCAGATGGTCTATGTGTTTATCAAGAACGGCGAGTTGCCCACACCGGCCGAGTTGGGCGTCGAGTCATCGGTCTATCTCAAAGGCCTGGCCGAGGCGGCCAGTGAGCTGCGCCGCCACTCTCTGGACCTGATGCGGCAAAACGAACTGCAGCGCGCCGAAGAGATGCTGGGCATCATGGACGACGTCTACAGCCAATTGATGACCGTGGACTTTCCTGATGCTATCACGGGGGGCTTGCGACGTACGACCGACATGCTGCGCGGCGTGGTCCAGCGTACCCG
>JASFHU010000358.1:0-5413 GCA_050123055.1 Anaerolineae bacterium | reverse complement strand
GCGTCCCTTCCCGCCTTTCGTGCTCCAAACCCTGCCAGGTCCAACGCACGTTCCCTCGTGCGTTGGACCTCTCACCCCTCCCCCTCCAACCGCTCCAACCCCTCCGCCGCCTCCCGCCGCCAGCCCGGATCCGCACTCAGCTCCCCCACGATCCCGTAATCCGCCCTCGCCCGCGCCCGCTCCCCCGCCTCCTCGCAGGCCAGCGCCCGGTTCAGATGCGCCCCCGCCTGGCCCGGATGCAGCGCGATCGAGCGGTCATAGTCTTCGATGGCCCCCGCCAGATCGCCCTCGTCCCTCCGCACGTTCCCGCGCATCAAATAGGCCATCGCCCGGCTCTGCCGATCGGGGTAGCCGGCGATAGCGCGGTCATAATCGGCTATCGCCCCCACCAGGTCACCCTTCAGGTGACGGTCCAGCCCCCGGGCCAGGAAATCCTCCGCCTCCCGCGGCCAGGCCCGCCGGGCCAGCCCATCCACCTGCGCGCGCCAGCGCCGCAGGCGTTGCCCAATGGTCATCGTCCCCTCTCCGCCCCCTGACCCTACCGGCCCTGCGCTGCCCTGTCCTCCATCACCCGCGCCCGCCGGGCCAATAGCTCGTCCCGCTCGGCACGGACGACCTCCAGCACCGAGCTCCTGTCCAGCACCGGCTCGACCTGCCAGCCCCGCAACAGCGCCACCGTCGTGACCAGCGCCTCGCCTTCGCTGGCGAATCCCTGACCATCCAATTGATCGCTCAAGAGACCCAGGAACTCATTCGCCAGCGCCTCCTCGCGGGGACCACCTCCCACCATCACCTGTTCCGGCGTCAGCCCGGCGAAAAAGGGGTGCGGCGTCCGGTTCCAGCGCTGCTCAAGCTCCCGCAGCGCCGCCTGCCGTGCCTTTTCATCCGGATAGGTCTCCGCTTTCCAGCCGGCCAGCATCCCGGCCCACACCTCGTCCTGCGCCTCGCCCCAGGCCGGCGTAAAGGCGTTCAGGATGCCGCCCGAGCGGTTGTAGGCCTCGGTGTACCGCCCCTCCGGCCAGGGTTGCAGCAAGGTCCGTATGATCCGCCTGACCTCCGGGGTGGCGGCGGCTGGGACCGTCGACATAACCACATTGACGTCTCCCGTGGCCAGTACCATCTCGGCCCTGCTCAGCTCGCTACCCTTTGGAATCTGGCTCAGGTTGAACTCCAGGTTCATCAGCGCCACTCGCTGGGCACTGGCTTGCGTCGGCGCCCACATGCTTCTCAGGTGAACCTCAGGTCGGGAATTCACCATGGCCTCCACCTCCTCTTGCCCTCCAGCCTGCGCAGCGCCGCTTGCGCCCGGTCATGGTCCGGCTTTAACCGGAGGGCCTCTTTGATCCCGGCCACGGCCGTCTTGCGGTCGCCGCCATGGGCCAGGTGGTTCACCGCCCGGTTCAGATAGACCTGCGCCCCCAGGTCCACCTCGTATTCCACCAGCCGGGCAACCGCCTCGTCAAACCAGGCCACCGCGCCCGCGAAATCGCCCAGCAGGTGGTGCTGGAAGCCCAGCTCGTAGCGCGGCCTGGCATGATCCGGCAACTGCTCCACCGCGTAGAGCAGCATCGAGCGGGTGCGCCACCAATCGGTGCTGTGGCGCACCATCACCGTCGCCATCCACAGCTCCACCACTGCACAGCGGGGATAGCGAGCCAGCACCCGGTCGTAGTGGGTCAGGCTGGCCTCGTGGTACTCCTCGTCGAGGAAAATCCCCAGGCGCAACAACTCTCGCGCCCAGCGGGGGCCCAGCCTGCCCTCGTGGGCCGCCATGTACCCGGTCAGGTGCTCCTGTTCCCGCTCGTCCGACGTGAACCATTCGAGCACCATCTCTTGCCAGGTGCCGGCCCCGAGCTCCACCCCATCCTCGGCCAGCACCTGGTCCGCCTCCCGCAATGCCTGCCGGTACTCGGCCATCGGAATGAGCGGCGGCGGCTGGCGCTGTCTCTGTTTCCTCGATCTGGATCTTTTTTTCCTCTTCCGGCTCACCCCGTCCTCCTCATCGGGCCAGACAGTGGTCCAACCTCCAGGCACCGCCGCTGGCCCCAGGTGGTCATCGCTACGAATGACTCCGGTCTTTTCACGGCGAGTTTGTCTATGGCATAAAGCGCCACTCAGCAATCAAGGACCATAGCAGCTCCACCGATCTCTGCTCGTGCTGGACAACAGTCCAGCACATAGGACAGGCAGATTATAACATAACCATGGAAAGCGGGCAAGGGATGAGAGCCCAACATTAAAATTCCACCAATTTTCCTCAAGTTTACCATAATTCTGCACATATCGCCAGTTACTGTGGTATAATAAGATTAGAACATTTGTTCTGATTTCGCGAAAGGAGAATCATAAATGTGGCCCACGCCGTGGCCCACCCCGTGGCCCGATCCCGAGGCCGGAGAGCAGGACGTAGCAGCGCCATCCATACCCCAGCCCGACGAACTCGAGCCCCTCGATCTCCTCATCCTGCGCGAAAACTGCCTCGACATCCTGCGCTGTCTTGAGCCCGATGAGCTAGTCATCGCCGGCCTGCGCCTCGAGGGACTCAGCGATGTTCAGATCGGCCAGATCCTCGGCATCGACCGTACGACCGTCGGCCGCTACCTCAGCCGCGCCCAGGTGCGCATCATGCGCGAGCTGCCCCACACCGCTGGCCTCCTGGCCGGCCGCCAACCCGAACGCGGGAACCTCCCGCCCATACCGGGCCTTCTCGAGCAAGGCTGGATCTGCGACTGGAGCGATCCCGACGCCTGGCCAGACGATGCCATCCCCGGCAGCCCGTCGCTGCAGGGAGGTTGAACCCGTGTCACCCAAACCCAAGTCTGTCCCCTGCTCTCACACCACCGCCGCTGGCGCCCCCTGCAAAGCCTGGGCCATGCGGAACCCGTCTCCCGACGGGCAGCCGCCCGCCTGCACCGCCCACGCCCGGCGCAATGTTGGGGCAGGCGCCCCCCGTGGCAACCAGAACGCCCGTACCCACGGATTCTACGCCGCGGCCCTCGACCCCCAGGAGTTGGCCGACCTGATCGCCTACGCGGACGACCTCTCCCTGGATGACGAGATCGCTTGTGCGCGCGTCGCCTTGCGGCGAGTGCTTACCCTGCTGGATGTGTCTGACGTGTCGCAGTACGATGAGCCTACCGACGCCCAGCCCATGACCCGCGCCGACTTTGCCCGGCTGATGTCGCTGGCACTCCAGGCAACCCGCACCATAGCCCGTCTGCTGAGGGACAAGCACGCGCTGTCCGGTTCGGCTGCCGACGGCATCAGCGGTGCCATTGGGACGGCCCTTGACGAGCTGTCTACCATCTGGGGAGTGCAGCTTTGAGGTCATCACCGGCCCCGCAAACTGGAGATGGAGGATCTCAACCTCCGAGCGGCGAAGATCGTTTTCGCTCGGCCTTGCAGCGCCTACGGCAACTGCGTTCCGATGCGCGGCCCGCCCCCCTGGAGGTCGAGCCTACCAACCCGTTCGAGATCATGATCGCCGAGCGCCTGCAGGCCCTGCGCTGCGACGTGGACCGCCTGCAAACCCGCCTCTGGTGGCTGTTCGCCCTGATTATCGGAGCGGCCGTAGCCAACGTGATAGTCGGATTGATACGATGAAGATTCCTCCGAGCAGGTCGAGGGGCCTCATCGAGTGGGGCGCCCTGACCATCCTGGCCGATATGCGCTACTTTTCTGCCGTGGTGCTCCGCGTACCGCTCCGCAGCTACCAGGTCGAGCCCGTTCACGCTATCCTTGATAGCATCCTGCACAAGCGCGGCCTGGAGTTCCTGCTGGTCTTCCCCCGCCAATCGGGGAAGAACGAGGCCATCGCTCAATTGCTGACCTACCTACTGAATCTATACCAGCGCGCCGGGGCGTCTATCATCTATGGCGCCGTCGGGGATGCCATTGGGCTGGGCATCGAGCGCCTGGAACAGCGCCTCGATAACTCGTGGAACCAGGCCCAGTGGAGAGTAGCCACCAAGCCGCGCCGCCGCCGCCTCGGCAAGGCCGAGGTCATTTTCCTATCCTCCCATCCGGCCGCATCCACCCGCGGACAGACGGCGAGCCACCTGCTCATCATTGACGAGACCCAGGACCAGATTGCCAGCCACATCGAGAGCGTCTTCACGCCGATGCGCGCCGCCAGTAACGCGACGGCTGTCTATATTGGCACTGTGAAGACAAGCAGCGACTACCTGTGGCAGAAGAAACTTGAGCTTGAGGGCGAGGAACGGAAGGATGGCCGGCAGAGGGTGTTCTTTGTCCTCCCCGATCGTGTTTGCGCCGAGAACCCTCTCTATGGCGAGTTTTTGGAGGGGCAGGTCACCAAGCATGGCCGCAACCATCCCATCGTCGCCAGCGAGTACTTTTTGGAGCCTATCGACGCCAGCGGTGGCATGTTTCCACCACGGCGCCAAGCCCTCATGCGGGGCGATCACGCCCGCCAGGTCGGACCACAGCCCGGCAGACTCTATGTCGCCACGGTCGACGTGGCCGGCGAGGATGAGGCAGCCACTGACCCCGTCGCGGCCCTGGCCAGGCCCGGGCGAGACTACACCGTCGGCACCGTGTTCGAGGTCGTATACCCGCCGCCAGGCGTGTACGCCCCTGGACCGAGTTACCGCGCCGTCGACGTGTTCGTCGACCACGGCAGCAAGCACTTTGAGGATGTGCCCGGCCGGCCGGCCCTGATCCACCGGCTCCATGCCTGGCTCGACCATTGGCAGGTTGCCCACACGATCGCCGATGCCTCGGGAGTGGGGCAGGGGCTGGTCGCCTGGTTCAAGGATGCCCTCGGCGAGACGCGCGTAACCGGTTTCAATTTCTCCGGGAATGGAAAGAAGGCCCACCTCGGCAGCGCTTTCCTGTCCCTGGTCGAGACGGGACGGTTCAAGTATTGGACAGACGAAGCCGCAGAATGCTCCAGCAGTCCCACCGCTGCCCCCGCCCCTGGGGATTCTGCCAACGGCATCGGTGCTCTTTCCGATGCCGCCTGGTTCTGGGCCCAGGTGCGAGCCTGCGGCTACGAGATCCCGCCAGATGGCCGCTTTGACGTCGATCTCCGCTGGGGGGTCCCGACCAGCCACAAGACCGACACCCCACAGGGCCTGCGGCTCACCCACGACGACCGCTTGCTATCTGCCGCCCTCGTTGCCGAACTCGACAGGCTGCTGAGGAACGGTGACCTAGTTCTGGGCACCGCCGAAAGTGCCACCATACCCGGTACCGATCCCCTGGCCGATCTAGGAGAGGTGTACTGAGGCCAGAGATTCGAAAAATTCGTGCAATTCGTGGCGAGAAGTACAGGAGCGAACCCATGAACCGAAATCGCATTCCCATGCGCCAACGCCTGGCCCAAACCATAATCCGCCTGCTCATCGGTCCCGAAGCTGCTGCCCGCCTGGCCACCGTCTCCAGCCAGGTC
>JASFHU010000357.1:0-5413 GCA_050123055.1 Anaerolineae bacterium | reverse complement strand
GCACACCATCTGGCAGCACAGGTACCTCAAGATCTGAGATTGCACACCGGGCGCTGTGTGCTGCGCTACCCTGTGCTGGACGACGCGCCACGGATGCTGTCGGCTTTCCGCTCGCCTGCCTTTCCACGCTACGTTCCCCTGGGCAGGCTCACGGCGCCCGAGCAGGTGAGGGAGTGGATCAAAGGGTCTCAGGCCCGCTGGGCCAGAGGGCATGCCTATACCTGGACCCTCGAGCGGACAAGGGACGGAATGCTTGCCGGGCAGGTAACCCTGGCTTGCAGGCCCGAAGCCGGCACCTGGGCCCTCGCCTATTGGACGCACCCGGACTGCTGGGGCCAGGGTTATGCAACCGAGGCGGCGCAGCGCGCGATCCAGTTCGCCTTCCAGGAACTGGAGGCGGTGCGGGTCTGGGCAGGCGTTACGCCCCGGAACGAGCCGAGCCGCCGCGTGCTGGAAAAGCTGGGCCTGACCTATCTGGCCGACAATCCAGAAGGATATCGACTAGACGACGAGCCGGTGCCGATCAGAGAGTACGAGATTACGGCGGTGACATGGCAAGTGGACGGGTGCTAGATCTGCCAGGCGAACTCGCCAACGATGGGCTCGGCCAGCCGGCCAAAGTCGGCATAGGCGATCTTCATGGTCTCGCGATGGGTGCCGATGCGGAAAACGATGTCCGGTTGGGCAGCCAGGGTCTGGTCGACGTAGACGGGGACGTCGTAGAGGTTGCCAAAGGGCGGCATGGCCCCGGTGGCGCAGTCGGGAAAGAGGTCGGCAAACTCCTTTTCCCTGGCCAGGCGAGCATCCTCCACGCCGAGCAGGGCGCGTGCCTTGTCGATGTTCAGGCGGTAGGGGGCAGGCAGGACGAGCATGGCCATCTCGTCGCCGGCGCAGACGATGACAACCTTGGCGACCTGGTCGCCGGGCACGTGCAGGGCGGCGGCCACCTCTTGCATGGTGAAGGCCTGGCTGTGGGTCAAGACCTCAAAGCCCACACCGTTCTCGCGCAGGTATTGCTCCATGCGTTCGCGACATTTCATGATGCTGACCTCCTCTACTCTCGGGTGTGTCAGGTACAACTCAAAGACGGCGCTTTCCCTGGCCGGGGCACAGAGTAGGTGCGATGTGGCCTGGACGGTGCAATGGCAAGCAGTGATGAATACCACTTCTGATTTTATCAGTTTTGGGGCGGAATGTCAATAGGGAGGCAGAGCACAAGTCTTTCAAAACTGTGGGGGACCATCGACCTGGCAGGTTTTCCGAACGAACTCTGGTTCGCCCTGTCAGGTCTATACCCACACTTGTCGATAGGTAGGCAGAGCACTTGGCGAGGTGTGTATGGACTACAAGGAGATCGTCGTCGCGGCGGTGCACCTGGCCGGGCTAGAAAGCGCCCGGCTGCTCCAGGAGGGACTGTCCCAGCAGCCGGGGCTGCTCGCACCGGAGGTCGACGGCCTGCTCACCCGGGCCATTCAGCAAGAAAAGGAACATGGCGATCCGCAACTGGTTTGCACACTCCTTGCGGTTCGCGCCTTCCTCGCCGGTTGCCAGGTGCAGGGGACAGACGTCACGTTGCCGCCGGGTCTCGTCTTGCCCCTTTCCGGTGCCTGCCCACTGCCGGACCTCGCTCCCCGAGAGTTCGATCGGGTTCCTTCGCCCCAGCGGATCGAACTGTGCCGGCGTGCGCTGGGCCAACTGCGTCGCGAGACAGAGCCCGTCTGGTGGGCCACAGCTTCGTTCGACCTGGCCAGGGCGCTGGCCCATCTGGAGGGGGAGGATCGCGCCGCCAACCTCAATGAGGCCACCACCCACCTGGAGGCGGCCCTGGAGGTTTGGCGCGAACGGCAATTGCACGGTGAATGGGCCGAAACCCTGGCCGAGCTGGCCAGGGTTTCGGAGGAGGTTGCCCTGCTCGACCCGGCACAGTACATGGGCCAGGCCATCGAGTCTTGCGAAGGACTCCTGGTCAAGATCGACCCGGCACATCACTCACCGGAACGGGCCCGCATCCTTCACACCCTGGGCAATCTCCACTGCCGGTGGCCCGAGGGCGACCGGGCCGAAAACCTCGATCGGGCCAAGATCTACTACGAGGTGGCGCTGTGCATCTATGACAGAACTCGCTCAGAGAATCCGGAGCCCTGGGCTCGCACGCGCATTGCATTGTCCAACGCCTACCTGTGGCGAATGCAGGGGGATCCTGCCGAGAACATCGAGCAGGCTATCGAGGGTTATCGGGCCGCCCAGGAGGCCTGGTCGCGTGACCGCAGCGGCGAGACCTGGTCCGAAGTAGCGTATAACCTCGCCGTCGCCTATGGCCTGCGCCGCCTAGGGTCCTGCGCGGAGAACATCGAGCTGGGCATCAGGCACGCCCGGAATGCCCTGGCCCATTTCCAGAAGGAGACCTTCCCCAGGCAGTGGGCCACCGTCATAAGTGAACTGGCTGCCCTCTACAGCCAGCGAGTCCGGGGGGATCGGGGCCAAAACCTGGAGACGGCCATCAACCACTTTGCATCGGCCTTGAGAGTCTTGACTGCCCAGGAATCGCCGGTCCAATGGGCACGGGCGCAGGATGGGCTGGGCAAGGCCCTCGTGGACCGCCTGGCCGGCGATGCCGCAGACAACCTGGCCCGGGCCATCCAGCACTACCGCCTGGCCCTGCAGGTCCGCACCCGGGAGCAGTATCCCGTCGAGTGGGCCGAGACGATGCACAATCTGGGCACCGCTTACGCTGCTCGCTGGATGAGGGGCCAGGCTTCGGCCGTGGCGCAGGCGGCGGGATGCTACATCGCCGCTCTGACCGTGCGCAAGCCCGACACACTGCCCGCGGGTGCCCGGCAGACGGCGGGCAACTTGGGCCGGTTGTACTTTCGGGTCTGCCGCTGGTCCCTGGCCCGTGATGCGTTTGCCATTGCCCTCCAGGCGGCCGAAACGCTGTACCACGCCTCCTTCACCGGGCCCGGCATAGGCGACGAGCTGGCCGAAAATGCGGCCCTCTACCGGCAGGCTGCCTATGCCGCTGCCCGCCTGGGCGACCCCAAAGACGCCTTCCTCCTTCTGGAGCAGGGCAAGGCGCACCTCCTGGCCGAGGCGCTGCGCCTGCGCGTCCCGCGCCCGGCCGGGGTTGGCAACCATGCCTGGCAGGCCTTCGAGGAGGCCGCGGCGGGCGTCTGTGCGTCCAGGCTGCGCAGTCCCACCCTGCTGGGCGGTCGGCTGGAGGCTGTGCAGGGTACGGCGCAACAGGAGCGGGCCGCAAAGGGTGCCCAGGCTGCCCTGGCGTGTGCTATCGACCAAGTGCGCATCGAGGCGCCCGAATTTCTGCACCAACTGGATCTACCGGCGATCCAGTCGCTGCTCCCCGACGAGCACACCGCCCTGTTGGCGTTCTGCATCACCCATCAGGGAAGCCTCGGCCTGCTCGTGCACCGCTGGCAGCAGGACGCGGTCCAGATGGTCGACATCCCGGCCTTTACCGAGAGCACCCTCGACGGTCTGCTCTTCGGGCCAGGCGCCGGCGGGGACCTGGGTGGCGGCTGGGTCGGCGAGTACCGGCGCCGCTCCCCTCTGGCCTGGAGACAGGTCATGGAGCGTGTGCTGGCCGAGGTGGGGCAAAATCTCCTGGCTCCCATCCTGGAAGCGGTACCCCCGAACATCGACCATCTTGTCGTTCTGCCGTCGGGCGGGCTCTGGCTCCTGCCCCTGCACGCCGTGCCCCTCTCAACTGATGGTGCCGAGCGAGTGGGCGACCGTTTCCAGGTCATTTATGCCCCCTCGGCCGGGGCCCTGTCCAGCCTCCCAGCCCTGGAGAAACCACCCAAGCGCCACGGCCTGATCGCTACGGTCCGCCGCCCGGACATGGCGCTCAAGTCAGCCCCTCTGGAGGGCGTCGTTGTCGGCCACCTGTTGACGCGCTGCCAGCGCCTTGAGGACGCGGCTGCGACCAGGCTGGAGTTCGTCCGGGAAGCCAGGGAACGACCCTACCTCCACTTTGCGGGTCACGGACTCTACGACTGGGATGATCCGGCGCAATCTGGCCTCTGCCTGTTCGATGGAAACCTCACCCTGGCCGAGCTGGCGTCGGGCCGGCTAGGCCCGGCCCCCGCGGGCTACGAGGGACCCGGGGAATCGGGATCATCTGGAGCCAATGACGCGGCGGTGGAGCTGTCCGCTGCCCGGTTGCTGACCCTCTCGGCCTGCGAGGCAGGCCTCGTCGACGCCGTCCGGGGCAGGGCCGGCGAATACCTGTCCCTACCGGCCGGCTTGATGCGGGCCGGCCTACCCTGCGTGCTCAGCAGCCTGTGGCGGGTGAAAGACCTGTCTGCGGTCCTGCTCATGGAGCGCTTCTACCGGAACCACCTCAGGGAGCAGATGCCGCCGGGGCTGGCCCTCCACGAGGCACAGTCCTGGATGTGCACCCGGCTGACACAAAAGATGGTGCTGGAAAGGATCGACCACTGGCAGACGCTCTGCAGGCAGGCGGGCCGCCAGGACCTGATCCAGCACCTGGAAGCTGAAAAGGCTCGCTTGAGCAATGGGGCTGACGGTGACCCCAACGCCCGGCCCTACAGCCATCCATACCACTGGGCAACCCTTACCGTGACAGGGAGATAACCGAGAAAACCATGGAAGCCATCACCATCCCCCGGCCCACCTCGGCCGGGCTGTTCCTCACCTACCGCTGCACCAACACCTGCAAACACTGTATGTACGCATGCTCGCCCCAGTGGCCCGCCGACTGGCTCTCGGAGCAGGACGCCGGGCGCATCCTATCCCACCTGGCGGCCGGAATCCGCACCCGCTTCCCTGAACCAGGTTGGGTTCAGGGAAGCGGCCGGATCGGCGTCAACGACGGCCTGCATTTCACCGGAGGCGAGCCCTTTCTCAACTTTGACCTGCTGCTGCGCCTGACCCGGATGGCGCGCGAGCTGGGCATCCCGTCCACCTTTGTCGAGACCAACGGCTTCTGGTGCCGGGACGACGCCACCGCCCTCGACCGGCTGCGCGCCCTGCGTGACGCCGGCCTGGACGGCCTCTTTGTCAGCGCCAATCCCTTCCTCCTGGAGCAGATCCCGTTCGAGCGCACCCGGCGCGCCGTCCGCATCAGCCACGAGGTATTCCCCCGGAACACCATCGTCTACCAGCCTTTCTTCTACCAGCAATTCGAAAAGATGGGCCTGACCGGCACCTTGCGCTTTGACGAATATCTCGAGCGGGCTGGCTATGGCCTGCAATATGTCGAGCTGTTCGCCAACGGCCGCGTGCCCTACGCGCTGGGCCACCTCTTCCGGCGGCACCCGGCCCGCCACTTCTTTGGCACCTCCTGCCGAGGCGAGCTGCTGCGCGACTGGCACATCCACATCGACAACCAGGGCCACTACCTGCCGGGCTTTTGCGGCGGCCTGTCCCTGGGCGA
>JASFHU010000356.1:0-5415 GCA_050123055.1 Anaerolineae bacterium | reverse complement strand
TCCATCACCACCCGTCCATCCATATCGGTGGGGATCCCGCCCATGGCATAGTGAGCCGTGGGCTGCACAGGCATCGGCTCGACGGCCGGATTGACACCCAGGTAGGTCCGGCAAAAGTCCGCGATATCGGGCAGCTTGGACTCGACGACTTTGCGGCCCAGGTGGCTGGCATCCAGGTTGACATAGTCCTCGCCGTCGATGCCCCGCCCGGCCTGCACCTCCAGGTAGATGGCCCGGGAAACGATATCGCGTGGCGCCAGGTCTAGGAGGGTGGGCGAGTAGCGTTCCATGAAGCGTTCGCCCTCGTTGTTGAGCAGAATGCCCCCCTCGCCGCGCACCGCCTCGGTGATGAGGATGCCCATCTTGCGGATACCGGTGGGGTGGAACTGAAAGAATTCCATATCCTCCATGGGCACGCCCTGGCGCAGAGCGATAGCCGGTCCGTCGCCGGTCAGGGCATGGGCATTGGACGAGATCTTGAACATGCGTCCCATGCCGCCGGTGGCAAAGAGAACGGTTTTGGCGCGGAAGGTGTGGATCTCGCCGTTATAGATTTGGTAGGCCGTCACACCACAGGCCACGCCATCCTGGATCAGCAGGTCGATGACATGGTACTCGTCAAAGAACTGGACATTGTGGCGGACGCATTGTTGGTACAGGGTCTGCAGGATCATATGTCCCGTCCGGTCGGCGGCGTAGCAGGAGCGGCGCACCGGTCCCTGGCCAAAGTGGTGGGTGTGACCGCCGAACGGCCGCTGGGCGATCTTGCCGTCGGGCGTGCGGTCGAAGGGCAAGCCCCAATGCTCCAGTTCATAGACGGTCTCGATGGCCTCGCGGGCCATGACTTCGGCCGCATCCTGGTCCACCAGGTAGTCGCCACCCTTGACCGTGTCGAACATGTGCCATTCCCAGAGGTCCTCCTCGGTATTGCCCAATGCGGCGCTGATGCCTCCCTGGGCCGCACCGGTGTGGGAACGGGTGGGATAGAGTTTGCTGAGCACGGCCACGCTGCCTACCTGGCCCAACTCGAGGGCCGCGCGCAGCCCGGCGCCGCCTGCGCCGACGATTACTGCATCAAATGAGTGGTACATAGTGACTCCTCGAAAAACTCCGGCTACCGTCTCTGGCTCCTCACCAGTGGGATACTCGCTGCCAAACCGATGTGGCGGCGATGTTCCCTCCTTTTCGGTGGGCAGGCCTAGGACTTGAAGGTAAAGATGACGTAGGCGCCCAGGACGAGGATGACAAAGATAAAGATGTACAGCAACGACTTGGTGAGCACGCGCCAGCCCTGGTGATGGACATAGTCGTCCAGGACGATGCGGACACCGTTGCCAGAGTGGAGCCAGGCAAAGATCAACATGAACAGGTCGTACAACCGCCAGAAAGGAGATTGCCAGCGTCCGGCAATGACGTCAAAATCGATGGCATCCACACCCAGGATTATGTGCATGTAAAACAGGTGGAACCCGACCAGGAAGATCATGGCCACGGCCGAGATGCGCATGAAGAACCAACTGTAAAGCTCCAGGTTGTTGGCCGGGCGGGGTCGAGCAGGACTCGCTTGCATGGTTGCTCCTCCTTCTACCTACTCAGGGGTTGTGCTCGGGCAGCTCCCAAACCCTAGTGCACGATAAACATGTTGTACACCATGATGACGGCGGAGGGGATATAGGCCACGGCAAAGAGCACGATCTGAACCCGCCATAGCAGGGCCTGCTTTTTGCCCATCTCGGGCCAAAAGTCGATAATCACCACCCGGAGGCCGTTCAGCCCGTGGTACAGGGCGGCCGGATACAATCCAAAGACGATGCTCAACTTGAACAGGAATTGGTGATAGAAAAACAGGAGAGCGTTGAAAAGTTCCGGCCCAAAGGCCATTAGAAAGATGTCGACGATGTGAAGGGCGAGGAAAAAGAACACCGCCAGGCCGGTGAGCCGGTGGAGCATCCAGGCAATCTGCCCTTCGCGTCCTCTGTAGGTCACGGCGCGAAACAGGTTGGCAATCGCAGCCATTCCGTAAACCTCCTTGTTACGCTATTGAAGCGGCGACACAAACACGACAGGATTATACAACACCGTTTGCCAGAAGTCAAATCGGACCAATTCGGGCCGATTGGACGCGCCTAGATCAACGTACGCAGAGGCAGCAGCGTCTGCGCCAGCGACGTCAGCCGCGCCCCGACCACCGGATTCCGTACCGACTCGACCTCAGCCGCCTCTGTGAGTACCGCGAAAAAGGTGCTATCCATCTGCGGCAGGTGGACGCCGATCAGCTTCTGCAATTCTTCCTGATCCTCGGCCAACAGCAGCTCTTTGATCAGGGCCACAGCCTCATCCTGGTTCATGATAGTCTACCCCGAGAACACCCAGACAAGTCTGGGACTCCCGACTCACCAACTTGTTGGGGCCTTTCCGTCTGTGGTGGTGCCACGAACATGTCAACTACCTCAATTCCGAATTCTCTAGTTTCCGAACTCCCCAATCCCCAATAGCCAATCCCCATCATGCCGCACGTTTCCTACCAACAAAGAATCGTCGCGCATCCCGCAGCCGGGTCGGTAGGTGCCGCCAGGTATCGGGCATCATCATACGTTTCACCAGGCGCTTGGGCCGCCAGTAGAAGCGACGATAGGCCTCGCGCCACTTGCGCTCCACCAGCTCAGCGCTCAGATCGCCGATCTCGAATTTGGCCTTGTCGGTATGGATGGCATAGTCGGTCCAGTCGTGGCTAAAGATATTGCCCTCCTTTTCGATCAGTTCATATAGCTTGGTTCCGGGATAGGGCGCGGCGATCATAAAGTTGGCCAGGTCGGGATCCAACTCCAGGGCCAGTTGGATCGTCTTTTCCATGGTCTCTTCGGTCTCTTCGGGCATGCCAAAGACAAAAAAGCCCATCGTCTGCAGGCCGGCCTCTTTGGCCCATTTGAAGGCATTGCGCACCTGTTCCAGCGTCTGACCCTTGCGCACCACCCGGCTCAGGATATACTCGTCGCCGCTTTCGACGCCAAAACCCACCCGCTTTGCGCCAGCGGCCTTCATCAGCCGGAACAGTTCCGGATCGCCATAGTTGACCTTCATGCCATGGACCGTCACCCAGGGAACGGTATGGAGTCCCTCACGGATCAACGTCCGGCACAGCTCCTTGGCCCGGTCGAGGTCCCGGTTCCAGATATCGTCAGTGATGCCGATCTCGGTGGCGCCCAATTCGCGTACCAGCCAGTGCCATTCGCCCACCACGTTTTCTACAGAGCGGGGTCGCCAGGTGTCGCCGGTGATCGGTTTTGAGCAGAAGGTACAGGTGAAGGGACACCCCCGGCTGGTGACGATGGTGTAGGCCCGGGCATTGGGATCCAGCCCATCGGTCAGGGGCTGCAGATTGGTGTAGCGCTCGATCTTGTACAGGTGGTGGGCCGGGAAGGGGATGTTGTCCACATCCTCCCTCAGCGGCCGAGGTAGATTGTGGATCACCTGGCCCGTTTCGTTTCGCCAGCTCAGTCCCAGTATGTCTCCCCAAAGATCGGAGGGTAGGTGCAGGGGCTGGGATCCGCCAACTGGGAACGTCATCTGCTCCAGCGCCTGGAGGATCTCCACCAGGGTATCTTCGGCCTCGCCGCGCACGACCAGATCTACCTCCGGCTTTTGCATCGACTCGTCTGGCATAAGGGTCAGGTGCGGTCCGCCCAGGATGCTGATGGCCCCGGCGGCCTTGGCCTCGCGGGCTGCTTCCCAGGCTTCGTTGATAAGGGGCGTAGGGCTGGAGACGCCCACCACGTCGTAGGGTTGCCCCTCGCCGATAGCCTGTTGGAGCGTCTCGGCGATCGATTTGGTTTCGACAGCAGCGTCGTAGAGGGTCAGATTATCGTAGCCCACTTTGAGCAACGAGCCAGCTAGATAACCCAATCCCATGTGGATATGTGCCCGCGAGTGCCACACCTTCGACTCGGGGCTGGCAAGCAAAACTCGCATCATCTATCCTTTCGCAATGCGTGCCTCTTTGCAGGATAGTTATCAATTATACCACGATATCTGGGAAAAATCAAAAAGCCGCTTTTCCCATTCGCAAGGTTTCAAGTTGTGGCAATTTTGTGGTATAATCGAAATCGTAGGACAGTCAGATGATAAGGAGGATCCGTATGCGAAAACTATTGCTTGTCCTAGTGTTGGGGCTGTTGCTTGGTCTGGTGGCTTGTGGGGGCGGGTCGGCCCCGGCTGAGGAAGAGGGGCAGGCCGCACCATCAGGAGACGTGGCTGCCGGCGAGAGTCTGTATAACCAGAGCCTGATCGGCACCCAGGCCGGCTGCATGACGTGTCATTCCCTGGAACCCGGCGTGGTTATGGTTGGTCCCTCGATGGCCAACATCGGAGCCGAGGCTGCTTCACGGGTATCCGGTCAGGGGGCAGAGGAATACCTGCGCCAGTCCATCTTGGAGCCCGATGCCTACCTCGTCGAGGGTTTTGGCCAGGGCCTCATGCCGGCGGGGTATGGCGACGAGCTTTCAGAAGAGCAGTTGAACGATCTGGTCGCGTACCTGCTAACCCTGAACTAGGTGCCGTCGCTGGCTCGGTGACAGCGCGGCTATGTTTCGCGTTCAGCGGTCAGCAACCGATGCACTGCTATCAGCGCTTTTTTGGCTGATGGCTGGCCGGATGCTGGCCGCTGAGCGTTGTCAGCCTCTTCAGGAAATGCCTTCGCCCTGCCTGGTCAAGCGCTGCCCCTCAAACTCTGAGCCTACAGTTCAAGGGACTCCAGAACAAGTCCGCCAAAACGGCGATTTGCCGGGACAGGCAATGCCATGTATAATGTCAGTGAATCCGGCACCTCAGGCACAAGACGACACGAGTTCAGCGCGCGGAGTGAGAAAATGACCACGTACAAGATGATCGTCAACCCGGTTGCCGGGCGGGGTGCCGGCGAACAGGCCATCCAGCAGATCGAGCCGCTGTTGAGCCGGTACGGCCTCGATTTTGACCTCGTGCGTACCGAGCGCCCCTGGCACGCGGCCGATCTGGCGCAGGAAGCCGCTGGCAAAGGGTACGAGGCTGTGGTCGCGGTGGGCGGCGATGGCACCGCCAACGAGGTGCTGAACGGCTTGATGCGTGCCAAGCAGGCTACCGGGGAGACCTGTACCATGGGGGTGTTGTGTGTCGGCCGAGGCAACGACTTTGCCTACGGTATGGGCATCCCGCCCGACCTGGAAGCAGGCTGCCAGGTACTGGCCCGGGGACAGCGGCGCACGATCGACATCGGCCGGGTCGTTGGCGGCCTCTACCCCGAGGGACGCTTTTTTGGCAACGGCATCGGCATCGGCTTTGACGCCGTCGTCGGCTTTCAGGCAGCCAGAATGACCCGCCTGCACGGCTTCCCTTCGTACCTGGTTGCGGTGTTTAAGACGGTGTTCCTGTACTACAAAG
>JASFHU010000355.1:0-5415 GCA_050123055.1 Anaerolineae bacterium | reverse complement strand
CCGACAGCCCTGCCTTTCAGCGGGGCATCGCCGACCTGATGGCCCAGGCTGCCCATCGCAGTACGGCCATCATGTGTTCCGAAGGCGATCACCGCCAGTGCCATCGCCACAAGCTCATCACTCCCATCCTCCTGGACAACAACCTCGACGTCCTCCACATCCAGCCGGACGGAAGCTTGGTCGATGAACGCACGGTACCCAAGCAACTGACCATGTTCTGATCAGCAAATCCGGCAGGGCCCTTGTCCTGAGAAATCATGCCCACCATCTATACGATTGGAACCACCAAAAAGTCCCTTGAACGATTTATCCGCCTCCTCCAGGAGGCAGGAGTCGACGCAGTCATAGACGTCCGCCTACGCAACACCTCCCAATTGGCTGGATTCTCGAAACGGGATGATCTGGCCTTCCTTCTGCGCCAAGGTTTCAACATCGAATACGAGCACCATCCCGAACTGGCCCCCACACCGGAAATCTTTGCTGCCTACAAAGCCGAGGGCGACTGGTCCGCCTACGAGGGCGAGTTCCTCCCCCTCCTTGCCGAGCGCGACGCCGAAAAAACAGGTCAAGAACTGCTAGCCCGATACCGTAGCCCCTGCCTCCTCTGTGCCGAACCGACTCCCGAGCACTGCCACCGCCGCCTGGTAGCCGAATGGTGGGCCGAGCGCTTGCACGATGTAGAGGTGGTTCACCTTTGATGTACTCATGATCTCGGTGCACTACTGCTCCGGAGGTCTTTATGCCCAGCCAAGAACTCCTCATCCTGGCCGTGACCAAAATGCTCGGCGGCGTTTGCATCGCCGGCATGACCTCCGAACCCGACCCTGTCACCTGCCTTCGGTGGATCCGCCCTATCCGTGAGTACGGTCACGTTCTGCTGGGGGATATCACCACCCCGGACAACGTGACCCTATGCCCCTTTGACGTCGTCGAGTTCAACCTCCTTCAGCCCAAGCCTACCCCACCCCACACAGAAGACTGGACCGCCGACTTTGTGCGACACCGACCTCGCATCACCCGTCGCCTGGAGGGTGAGCGCCGGGCTACCTTTCTGCGCACCTACCTGGACACCGCTCCGCGACAGGTTCTGGCCAGCCAGCAGCGTTCCCTATGCCTCGTCAAGCCGGACTGGATAAAGGGCTGCTTCCGGCTGGACCCCTACAGCGGCAGTTTTGAAGCGCGGATGTCTTTTGGCCTGGAGGGGCGTACCTACCGTGGCTCCTACGCCCGGGGGGGCTTTTCTGTCACCGATCTCAAATGGCGTGCATTGGGCCGTGCCTGGTTGCCCGAGGAGGGCGGCTGGACAGAGTTCGAAGCCGGCGACCTCGAAGCCCGATTTGGGATTCAGGAAATCTACCTTGCGGTGGGCCTGACCCGCTCCTATCAGGGCAGCTTCTGGCCCATTGTTGTCGGCGTCCACACCGTGCCCGACTACCCGGCGACTGTGGACTACGACAACCTGTGAACATTTAGTGCCATCCACATAGCGCCGGCGCATGGCTCACGCAGCTCAGAGCACCAGGCACCGCTCCGCAGCGAGCTACGTAACTCGACTGGAGGCAAAGATGCCCGATGACATCCTTTCCGATCTCAAGTTGAACCCGTCCGACGTGGCGAGTCTGCCATCCACAGCCCGCAGATCCTTGATCACCTATCTCCTGCGCTGGGGGCACCACAAGGCAGCCGAGCGATGCCTGGAACAGCTTCTGGTCGCGAACAGTCGCTCAGTCACGGTATACGATGATCTGGCCCGCCTCTATCTTGCCCGCAGCCAGCCCAGCCGGGCCCTGGAAGTGATGCGCCGCCGGCACGCGCTTCGAGTCTCAAACTCGTCACTGGATTTGGAGGCAAGAGCGCATCTGGCTGCAGGGGATATGGCCTCAGCCCAGGCCATCGTAGATCAGATGATCAGCGACCACCCTGACCTGCTCACCGGCTGGAGCCTGCTGGCTGACGTGCGGCTCGCCGCTGGAAACCTGGACGGCGCCGAGGACGCCTGGCGAAAACGCGAGATGCTCCGCCCAGGCGTTGCCCCAAACGCCTTCGGAATAGCCCTCGTTTGGCAAGCCCGTGGTGACCTCACCAAGGCGATCCTATGGGCGCAGACAGCGCTGGCCCGCGCCGATCGCGATCGGCACAAGCCCTCCCTGGCTCTTTTGCGCTTGCTTGAGACGCTCCTTCGGGAGGCGGGACACGATGCACAGGCTAAAGCTACCGCTGCACGACTGGACCGCCGCCAGCAACAGGAACTGGAGGCACTGCATCAAGCGCTAGACCTCACTCCCTCCGCTGCAGAGTCCCAACAGGTCGCACCGCCTACCCGCACACCCCCCACCGAGCCGAGCGAGCCACGAGCCGCTACTCCCGAAAGCCAGGCCGCTGTTCAGATCCCAGCCGGCGTCCTGGCTGGCGCTGTAGACCTCACCCCCAAGGAGAGTACGCTCCTAAACGAGGCCTTGCACCGCCACTTTGCACACGAGACCTTTCGCCCTGGCCAGGCCGACGTCATTGCCGCCCTTCTGCGGGGCGAAAGCGCGTTGACCGTCATGCCGACTGGGGCGGGCAAGTCCCTCTGCTACCAGCTTGCGGCATTGCTGGTACCCGGCACCACCCTGGTCATCTCGCCCCTCATTGCCCTGATGAAGGATCAACTCGACGGTCTCCCCACCGAGGTAGCTGGCCTATCCACCACCATAAACAGCACCCTGGAGGGGCCCGAAATGGAGTCCCGCCTCTCTCGTGCTGCCAGCGGCGGCTACAAGCTCCTCTATGCCGCGCCAGAACGCCTGCGCCAGAGACCTTTCCTCCACGCGCTGAAGAGGGCCGGCATCTCGCTGTTGGTGGTGGATGAGGCCCATTGTGTCAGCCTGTGGGGCCACGACTTTCGCCCAGACTATCGTTTCATCGCCAAGGCCTGGCACGAATTGAGCAAGCCACCGATCCTGGCCATGACAGCTACCGCCACACCCCGCGTCCGGGACGACATTCGGAGCACCCTGGGCAAGATGCGCTTGGTGGCCCTCGATGTCCACCGCCCCAATCTGAAACTCGAGGCCCGTCGTTTTGCCAGTGACGCAGAAAAACAGCGCTCATTGCTCGCCCTCTGCCGCGAGATCAAGGGCAGCGGCATCATCTATGCCCACTCCCGAGCCAAATGTGAGCAACTGGCTGCAATGCTGCAGCGCAATGGGGAATCGGCCATCCACTATCACGCCGGGATCCAGGACCGGGCCACTGCTCAAGATCGATTCATGAGCGGGCAAGCCCGTATCGTCGTAGCCACCATCGCATTTGGGATGGGGGTGGACAAGGCTGATGTGCGTTTTATCATTCACTACAGCTCGCCCAAGACCCTCGAGAACTACTATCAGGAGGCTGGGCGTGCCGGACGCGACGGCTTGCCAGCTCGTTGCATCCTATTTCACACGCCCGGCGACAAAGCCAGACTGAACCGATTCAACAAGCAGGATGCGCTCCACCTCGACTTTCTGCGCAGAGCCTATGCTTCTATTCAGCAACAGCTAGGAACAAACACCGTGGGCCTTGTAGCCGTGGGCGATCTGGAGCGTGTCCTGGTGGCCAGTGAAACCGATCTGCGAGTTGCCATCCACTTTCTGGAGACAGCTGGTCTACTTTGGCGTGGGTTTGACCTACCTCGGACTGCAAGCCTTACCTTGAGACGTGAACCAGATAAAAATGACCCAGACTTTGCCCGATTTGTCGAAAAGGCCCGCCTCGTATGTGGACAGATTGTGTCCAGGAGCTTGCTGAACCTGAGTCACGATGCAGAGCTTGATCCGCGCACCATTGAGGCCCGATTACTGGCCTGGCAGGACGCCGGTTGGCTCAGCTACCGGGGCATCGGCCGCGACATGCTGCTGTCCCTACCGGAGCCACCAGCCGATTCCCAGCAGCGTGTAGCCGCCCTACTGGCCGAGCACCGATCCGGTCAGGATGGGCGTGTCGCTGAGATGATGGCCTATGCGTCCACGTCAAAGTGCAGACACGGTCATATCAGCACCTATTTTGGCGGACGTCAGATCGAGCACTGTCGTGCATGCGATAACTGCCTGGGAGAGGCAACCGCGACCCTTCGACCTGCCCGCCGTAGGGTGCCTGTACCCAGCCCTGAGCTTACAGAGGACCTTTCGGCCATTATCTTGCATGGCATAGCGAGGCTTCCATACCCCTTGGGCCGTCGTGGTTTGTCCCGAGCTTTGCAGGGTGCAACAACCAGCCCGGTAAGCACTGAGCGCTTTTCCATGTTCGGCAGGCTGAGCAGTTGGACGCAGAAGAGTATCAGCGATCTGATCGCCCAATTGGAGGACCAAGGCCTGCTGGCTCCACTGGAGAAGGATGGTTATCGGCTGCTGCGGTTGTCCCCTGCGGGGCAGGAATGGATCAAAGCCCATCCACGAGACATGGCTACAGCAGTTGCTCCGCAACCTCGGGATGTTGCCAGAACCAGGGCTCCCAAACCGAAGGCCCAGACCGAAGATGTAACTGACTATGACAGAGCTCTATTCGAGCGGCTGCGTGCCTGGCGGCTGGAAACAGCAAGGGAGGCGAACAAACCTCCATTCATCATCTTTCAGGACAAGGTCTTGAAACGTATCGCCGCAAGCTGCCCCACCACCGAGGAGGAACTGGTGCAGATTAGGGGGATCGGGCCACGAAAGCTGGAGCAGTACGGCCGGGCCGTACTGGATATCGTCGCCAGTTACAGGGAGAATTCGTCCCACACATAGTCCAGCTCTGAACTGGTCGGGTCAGGCCCCGAAGGCCTCGCCATAATCCTCTATCGCTGCTGCCACTACTTGTAGCGCATACTCGCGATCGTACACGCTCTCAATGGACATCTGTGACGCCCCGCCGGGCATCATCTTGTAGGTACTAAAGTAGTGCCTCAGCCGCTCAACCAAGATATCGGGCACCTGCGAAAGATCCTTGACCTCTTTCCAGAACTCGTCGTTTGCCAGCACGGCGATGATCTTGTCATCGGCCTCTCCACCATCAATCGCCTGAATCCCTCCTACTACTCGAGCGTTGAGGATCACCTCACCGCGCGTGAGTGGCCGTTCGCTGATAACACAGATGTCCAAAGGATCTCGGTCGCCGCGTTCCGCTGCAGGTGACAGGCGGTGGACCCTAGGACCACAGTAGGTACGAGGGATGAACCCATAGAGGGTCGGAGGCTGAGAGGAGGTGCGTTGCGGCCGATCGACGCGCAGGTAACCGGTGCCCTTGTCGATTTCATACTTGACCAGATCGAACGGTGTGATCTCGATATAGGCATGCACGATGCGGGGTGGAGCCGGGCCAACCTCCAGTCCGTGCCAGGGATGAGGTCTCCAGCGGTAAAACGGATCAGGGAAAGCCACGGTACACCTCCTTATGCTCGCGCCATTGTGCCCG
>JASFHU010000354.1:0-5419 GCA_050123055.1 Anaerolineae bacterium | reverse complement strand
TCGCCGCCCTCGACCTCGCCGGCGGGGGCAGCGAGCTGCTGACGGGCTTTATCGAAGATGGCCTGCCCAGTTGGGCCCCCGACTCGAGCTCCATCGCCTTTGCCTCGCGCCGCGAGGGAGACCGCGCCCCGCGCCTGTACCGCCTCGATGAGGGTGGCGGTGAGGCCCGCTGGTTGGGTGTGCTGGCCCAATACGTGAGCACCCTCCCCAACGGGCGGCTGGCCTTCAAGGGCTGCACCGCCGACACCACCACCTGCGGTCTGTTCGTCACTGGCCCGGACGGCGGCGCGCTCGAGCTCCTGTCGGACAACCCGAGTGACACCGCCCCCGCCCCATCGCCCGACGGCAGCCAGATCGCCTTCATGTCCTTCGAGCGGGAGGGGGCCGGCAATTGGGAGATCTATACGATGAGCACCGCTGGTGGCGAGGTGACCCGCCTGACCGACAACAATGCCAGTGATGGACTGCCGGCCTGGTCACCCGACGGCAAAACCCTCGCCTTTGCCTCAAACCGGGGCGGTGTCTGGTCCATCTGGGCCATGGATCCCGATGGCAGCAACCAGCGCCAGCTCTTCGAGATGGGTGGCTCGCCCGATGGGGTCATCGGTTTCGATGCCAACAACTCCTTCGGCTGGTCCGAAGAGCGCATTTCGTGGGCGCCTTGACGTTCGGCTGCGCCCTGCTTGGAAGTTTTCGGGTGAGGGGCGCGAACCTACTCTGCAATGGGGAGGGTCACGTAAAAGGTGCTACCGACGCCTGGTTCACTTTCGAGCCAGATGCGGCCGCCGTGCAGTTCCACCAGTGAACGGGTGATGTACAGGCCCAGACCGGCTCCGCTGGCCCCGGTTTGCGTCGCGCTAGCGGCTCGGAAAAAGCGCTTGAACAAGTTGTCCTGATCCCCGGGCCCGATGCCCACTCCCTCGTCGGCAACCGATACCTGGAGAAATCCATCCAGTTCCGCCCGCTCGATGGTGATGTCTATCTGCCCCTCCTGGGGGGAATACTTGATCGCGTTGCTCAGCAGGTTTCCGACAATCTGTGCCGTCCGTGTCCAGTCGCACAAGGCTTCCGGCAGCTCGGGGGGATGGTGTATCGTCAAGCGCTGATCCCTGGCGGCCACCTGAGGTTCGTGCTCGGTGGCCACAGTCTGCACCAAAGCAGGCAGGTCGGTCGGCTGCAGGGCGAGATCCACACGCCCGGCCTCGATGCGAGTAACATCCAGCAGGCTGCTGGTGATATCCACCAGGCGTCGAGCGCTATCCTGAACCACCGCCAGGTATTCGCGCTGCACATCGCCAAGAGGGCCGACATGCCCGTCGACCAGCATCTCCACATAACCGAGGATGGCGGTAAGCGGTGAGCGCAACTCGTGGGCCGCCACCGACACAAAAACCGACTTGAGCTCGTCCAAGCGTCGCAGTTCCGCGTTGGCGGTCGCCAGCACCAGATTCTGCAGGGTCAGTATATCCTGTGCCAGGCGCAGTTCGTTGCGGCTCTGGCTCAGGTTCTGTTTTAGGATCCCGGCCTCCGTGCGATCCTCGACCAGGTGGAGCAAACCGGCTATCTCCCCTTCCGCATCGTGGTGGGGCAGGTCGACCATCGTCAGATAGACGGTCCGACCCTCAGCCGTTTCGCGGTTGACCCAGGCTAGCTCCTGGCGCAGCCGTGCCCCCGCCAGGATGTCGGCCAGGGCAGGCTCGCTGCCTACCAGTTCCGGCGCCAGGTCCACCAGCGACCGGCCCAGCCAGCCAGCCGGACCGCCCTCCAGAATCTCGATAGCGCCTCCCACCTCCAGCACCCGCAACTCTCGGTCACATAGGGCGTACGCTATCTTGCGATCCTGGAGAATGCGCTGGGCAAAAGCCACATCCATGTCCTGCTCCTATGAACTCCGGTCCACCAGCCGCCGACCCAGGTGACGGAACAGAGCCTCCACCTGCTCGCCGGTCTTGGCACTGGTAAGGTAGTGAGTAGCCTCAAGGCTGGCTGCCACCGCCCCGACCTGCTCAGAACCGAGCACCGGGTGGCCATCTACCATGGATGGTTCAAGCAAGTCGAGTTTGTTGGCCGCCACGACCAGCCGCGCGCCTGGACTGACCGCTTGTAGCTCTTGAACATAAAAACCCAGTCTGTCGAGCGTTTCCGGTCGCGTCAGATCACACACCAGCACCGCCCCGCTCGCGCCGCGCAGGTAGCTGGCGCGCACTCTATCGAACTCTTCGCTGCCAGCCAGATCCCAAAGCATCATGGTTAGTTCCACGATCTCGGCGCCGCGGTGAACAGCCACCGATTTGCGGCTGACCTTGACGCCGATGGTGCTGATGTACTTGTCGTCAAAGAGGTCGTACACAAAGCGGCGCACCAAACTGGTCTTGCCCACCGCAAAGTCCCCCAGAAGACAGACCTTCTTGCTGACTGCTGTAGCCATCGCATTTGCTCCTTCTGCTACGGCGCCGCAGTAGCGGTCACGATGCTGGCCGGGATCGGATCCAGGGTCCCCACCCATCTGAGCGGCACCCAGCCCACGGCCTGGCCCTGGGGAAATGGAGCCCAGCGAATCTGGCACCAATCATCATAGATAGCCAACAGTTCGACCTGTTGGCCGCGCTCGGCGACCATGCCCAGTCTGGGAGAGCCGGCGCTTGGTTCCTGACGCAGCCACGCGTTGCCGGTCATCAGGCCGATCACGGGGGCAGGGGTCGGCGTGCTTGTTGGCACCGGTGAGGGGGTGTAGGTAGACGTCGGCGTAGCGGACGGAGTTGCTGTGGGCGTGGAGGTGGGTGTCGGCGTAGCAGATGGGGTGGCCGTGGGCGTCCAGGTGGGGGTCCAGGTTGGCGTGAGGGTAGGGGTAGGCACCTGCGTCGCGGTCCACTCGATGGCGACTGGCACCGGGGTTGGCGTGCTCAACAACGGCGCCAAGGCCCAGCGACCAGCGAGACAGGCAACCACGAGGCAGATCGCCAGCAGACTCACCGCCCCGGCGACCATCGCCCAATGGGTTCGGGTCAGGCCGGCCGGCTCAGTGCCCTCGCTCATCAAGGGCTGCAGGGATGCCTCGGCCAGCGCAAGGGCCGAGGCGTCGCCGTCATAAGCGCCCAGCGTGTCGGCGTGAGCCCGTTCTACCTCAAAGAGGCGCCTCTGAATCTCGGCGCGAAAGCCTGGTGGCTCGACCCCATCGACGACCACGGCCAGATAGGAATGACGTGCAGGTTCGATGAGGATGCGCTGGTCGCCATAGTCAATATTGTCCAGCTCGCCCTCTCTGCCCCGGCCAAAGGCGTCCTCTGCAAAGTCGCGGATGGCGGTCAGCATGCTACCGACGAGGTCAGAGTCCTTGCCTACAGCCGGATCGCGGGAAGCGTGCCACAGCAACAACCCCGACTCGCGATGGATGAGGAATACCTCCTGCACCTCAAAGGGAAGTCTTGCCCGCAGTGACATCTCGCTCGGGGATGCCCCGCCCAGGCGGGCGCGAAGCCGCCATGACAGAGCCCTCGGATCGAACGAGCGCCGCACCTGGGTGTCCACCCTATGGGCCAGATCACGGACCGCCTCCGAAACCGCCCGCATGACGAGCTGGCCGATGATGGGATAGAGGGCCTCGATCATCTCCTCGCGGGCGTCACGGATCTGGCGGCGGATGGCATCGCCCATGACAGGCGAGATGGTGGCCACCAGGGCGTCTCTGTCGGTGACGCGCTGCTCTAAACCATCGAGCTCTGTCTCCAGCTCGTCGATCCGCTCGCGATAGTGGCGGAAGAGGATGTCGCGTAGTGCTTCGAGCGAGGGATCGGGCTCGGAGACCGGGACGTCGCCGCTGCCGCTGGTCCCTGGTTGGGGACGACGCTCATCCGTCACGGCCTTGATCCTGCTCCCCCTCTACCAGGCCTTTCAGCAGATCGCCGACAGACCGGCCCTCGGTCAAGCGGTTGCCAATCTCCAGGAACAGTTGGCCCAGATCTACCCGCTCGACCTTGTCGACAGTGAGCCGCTGGGCCGTCTCTCGCAACTCAACGCGCAGGTCATCGTCAGCCTGGCGCATCTCGCGGCGGAGGGACTGCACTTTCTTTGTCTGCGTGCTGTCCTGTTCGGCGAGTTGCTCGCTCAGTTGTGCGATCTCTTGCTGGAGCCGAGCCAGGTCGCGCTGATAGCCTTCAAATCGCTGCTGGTAGTCGCGCATTTGGGAGCCGAAGATGATATCCCGAATGCGATCCACGTCCTGGGAAGTGGCCTGAAGTTGCTCGTCGCTCATGGAACCCTCCTTGGTACCTCTACAGTTCGTGTATGTTCCGCGTTGCGCAATAGCGGCAAGGCGCGGCCTTTGTGTCAGCCCGGAGGCTCAAAACGGTAACCGAGACCTCGCTCCGTGGCAATGTATTGCGACTGGGAATGTCCGGACTGGATCTTTTTCCGCAGGCGATGAACGTGGACCCGCAGCGTGTCCTCGTATACCTCCTCCAGTGGCCAAAGCCGCCGCAGGAGGAAATCGGTGGTGACAGTTCGGCCTGCGTTGCGCATCAAGATATGCAGCAGTTTGGTCTCTGTCGGGGTGAAAGAGATGGGTTGATCATCCACCAGCCCACGCTGGTGCGCAAAGTCAACGGTTAGCCGGTCATCGACCTCAATGGTGGGCTCCAGCGCGTAGGCAAAGTCCCCCATGCGTCGCAGCACCCGCTGCACGCGGGCCAGCAGCTCGCGCGGACTGAACGGCTTGGTGATATAGTCTTCGGCGAAATGGTCGAGCCCGCGAATAACCGTCTCCTCCTCATCCACCGCGGTAAGCATGATGATCGGCAGGTCGCTGTAGGCCTGGACCGACTGGCAGAAGTCAAAGCCGGTCATGCCGGGCATATTGATGTCTACAACAGCCAGGTGCGGCAGACCCCGGCGAGCGATCACTTCCAGGGCCTGCTCGCCCGAGGCAGCGGTCAGCACTTCAAGGCCGGCCTGGCTAAGCTTGTCGCTGACCAGGCGCAAGATGGCAGGATCGTCATCGACGACCAGAATTCGTTGTGAGTAAGGGTCCAACACATATCCTCCCAGAACCATGTCATCGGTTCACAAAGGCCCCGTGCACCGATCATAGCACAGGAGTAATACAGGTCACATTACATCCAGCCAAACCTGGATGCAATACAAGCCGGCGGTGCTCAGCACTGTTCTCCCCAGGAGCCCTGATGGGCTAGTGAGATTATAACAGTTCACGCCCATGAAGTCAAGGACACGAACCATCGCCTAATAGGATTGCCGCAAAACCGCCCGTCTCCCCGGCCGTGGGCCAGTTTGTGCAGCCGGGAGGATTGCCGTAATGTGAATCGTAATGTCCATCCCTTAAAATCTATCAAGAGTCGGCTTTATGCAGTGATATCGTGAAGGGAGACGATGATGGCAATTCCCATCAAGGACCTCAAAGGAATGA
>JASFHU010000353.1:0-5427 GCA_050123055.1 Anaerolineae bacterium | reverse complement strand
CCAGGTCGCCGAGATAGCGGACGGTGACAGGGGTCGTAAAGTAGGCCAAGACCGCGTCTTGGGTGACATAATAGGTCTGGGAGAAATCCATCTGTGCCATCCGTTCCGGGCTGACAGAGATGGCCGCGATAGCAGCGTCTATCTCTCCCTTCTCCAGCCGGTCGCCGAGCTGCTCGAAGGGAAAGTTGAGGTATTGGATCTGTACACCCAACTGCTGGCCGATGGCGTCCATCAGCGCGATGTCAAAGCCGTCGATCGATGCCGGCCCGACAAAGTAGGCAAAGGGTGGGTAATCTGCGGCGGTACCGACCACCAACTTGCCCGCAGCCTGGACCCGCTGCCGCGAATCGTCCTCTGTCGCGACCTCGGCCGGCGTCCCCACATCCAGATTGTTGATCAGCCAGACGACGGCATAGATGCCGGCTGCGACCAGGGCCAACGCCACCACAGCCACAAACACAATGCCTATGGTTTTCGCCATGTATGCTACCCTCTACCCTGTGGAGTACCTTTGATGGCGCTCAGATTCCGGACTCCCCAACTTGCCGTGGGTTTTCTCATCTGTCGTGGTGTGCCACCAAGCTGATGGCTGCTCAGTAAACAGCCCGGACGAGTCCGGGACTCCAATAACGACCCGATCCTAGCCACCCCGCATCACGCGTGGCTGCGCATCACGTGTGGCAGGGCATCGGGCAACCGGTGCGCCAACAACGCCTGTCTGCGCAAGAGGTCAACCATCTGGAGCGGTCCCAGGTGTCCCTGGCGCCCCTGCCACTGCCGGTACAAACTGTGGGCATTGGTCATCATCCGCTCGGGAGAGTCCCGGTTGGCAAAGGGCTGGCTGGCAAAATCCCCGCCCAGCGCGATGTCGAACGCTGCCTCCTGGGCCCGCATCCCGGCTTCGTACCGCTTGTGCACCTCCGCCGTCACATAGACCCAGTATTCCTTCACCCGATGCACGGCCGCCTTGTCGACCAGTGGCCCGTGCCCGGGCACGATGACCTCGACCTCCATGTCCAGGATCCGGTCCAGCGCGGCCAGCCAGTTTTCCACCGGCCCGGCCCAGATCACGGGCGTGGAATCGATGAAAAGGATGTCGCCGCTGAACAGCACCTTCGCATCGGGTACGTAGACCAGCAGGTCGCCCTGTGTGTGGGCCGGCCCGACCTCGATCAACTGCACCTGGCGACCGCCAACTTCCAGGTCCAGTTTGCCCTCAAAGGTACGCGTCGGAAGCGCTGGCGTGATCCCTGCGTGGCGGTAGGGCGCAGTCAGGTTTCGCAGCCAGCGCCCGACCTTGTCTGCGCCGAACGCCCCCAGGCGGCCCAGCAAGCTGCCCGCCCGGCCGAGCAGGACCAGCGATCCCGGCCGTTGCGTCAGCATCTCCTCGTAGCTGGCCTGGGAGGTGATGATCTCGGCCGGCGTCACCAGCCGGTTGCCCCACCAGTGGTCGCCGTCGGCGTGGGTGTTCACCACCGTCTGGATCGGGGCCGCCCGGGTCAGCGGGCGCATGGCCTCCAGCATCTCGCCGGTGTACACCTCGTCCCACAGGGTGTCAACCAGGAGCGACTCACCCTCACCCAGCACCAGGCCAGCGTTCGATTCTCCCCAAGAACCGTTGGGCACCAGCCAGGCATAGGTCCTCCTATCCAGTTCGTGGAGCCCTTCCACAAAGGCTGGGATCTCGCCAAAACGAGTGTGCCTGGCGTTCGATAGGGTCACAGCTCTCCATTCCGCCATGTTGCCTACTCAGATGAGCGCTACCGCTTTCAACGCACATCCTATTATAACACAGTGTTCCGGAGAGTCAAAAGCGAGTTTCACATAATCGTCCCAAGCATCGTTCACCAACGCCAAGACCACTGCAGGGTGCGATGTGTGTATCGCCTACTCGATTGAGGCATCAATCACTGATGCCCATTTGGTCGGGGTTGCCGACACAACCCTACTCAGCTCAGGTCTCAGTCAGTGCTGGATCTTGTCCCCGGAGTGTCTGGGACATTTCCTCCAACGTAGACTGCTCAACCTGGAGGTTCAGACTCTGGGTTGGGAAGGGCGATTCGATGCCCGCCTCGTCCAATGCCTTCTGCAGGGACCGGTGCACCCGGTGGTACATCCGCCGCGTATCTACGTATGACTCGATCCACCAGCGGACCCGATAGATCATGGCATAGTCCCCCATTTCTACGTACAAGGCATCAACCGGTTTGTCGGGCAGTACCCCCTCGACCTGCCGCACAGCATCCACAAGGATGGCCTCCACGGCGTCGTTGTCCGTGCCATAGGCGACACCTACGTGCGTCTGGATTCGGTACTGGGGGTCGGGATAGCTGTAGTTGATCACTTCGTTCACGCCGATGGTCGAATTGGGGACGATGACCATGCGGTTGTCCCGGGTGCGGATGCGTGTGGTTCTGAGGCCGATGTCGACCACGTCGCCCCAGGTGCCGAGGCCCTTGATCTCGATGCGGTCGCCGATGCGGTAGGGTTGATCGACGAGCACGATGAACCCGGCGATGGCATCGGCAACGGTATCCTTGGCCGCCAGCGACAGCGCCAGTCCACCGACGCCCATGGCTGTGGCAAGGACCAGGACGTCCACACCAAAGTGGGAAAGCAAAATGGCAATGCCAATCACGACGATGACCACCCTACCCAGTCGGACCAATAGGGTGACGAGCGGCGCCAGCTCGTCACCGCGTCCCGCCTCGGTCGATCTAAGCACGGCTTCTTCGCTGAGCAGGTCGATCAGGTGCCACACAATACGTACGGCGATGCTCAAGCCCACCAAAAAGTAAATGTCGCTCAGAACGATCTTTAGCGAGGCATCGATAAAGGTCAGACGGACTGTGGCAAATTGCAGGACCAGGAGCACGACAAGCCAGCGGACTTCGGGACCGGCGGCTTCCAGCAAGCGATCATCGAGTTTGGTCGTCGTGCGCTTGACCAAGCGTCGCAGGACGTGCCGGATAAGCCAGGAGCCGACTAGATAGCCGGCGAGGACGATCAGCAGCGAGACCCCCAGATTGATCCAGTCCTCTACTGTCAACCCGAGATACGTTTCCCCGGCCAGGCCCCTTTCCCGGGCAATCCGCGAAACTTCTTCCGCCAGGAATCCCGGTGTGGCGGTTGGCATCGGTGTCCGTGTGGAAACCACTTCGTCGAGCGGGCCAGTATCCTCGGATGTCCCTGTCTCGCCCTCTGTCGAGTCTACCGCAGTTGGTTCCTGTGTGGCCGTTTCGACTTGTGCTGTGCTGACAGGAGAAGACGCTGGCTCTGGAGTGTCAGCCAGGGTCACGTTCATGCCCGCCGAAAGTAGAGCGAGCAAGCCAAGAACGAGGGGGATAGAAACCAGGAACGCTTTTCGCTTCATCGAATCTCTACCTGTGCTGAATGGATCTAGTCAGAGTAAACAAGCTTCAGACTGACGGCGATGGCCACGATGCTCGCTGGCAGAATAAGCGTGGTCCATGCCAGGTTGGTACCCTCGACGAAAACCAACTGGAGCAAGTACACGCTCAAGAGCACCATGATCACGCGCAGGAGGACCTGCTTCATGTCGTCCAGGTCTTCTACCTGCAACCAGGTGGGCATCCGAATTCGCTTCTGCCGTTCTTCGTCAACCTCTTCGTGGACAAACAAGAAGTAGGTGCTGTAGGCAAAAACGAGGAGGACAAAGGCCAGGAGAAAACTGTCCAGCGCCTCGATCACCTTGACCACGGTCTCCAGGCTAGCATTGCCGGCTACCTTTGGGGTTTGCAAGCCCACAAACAGCAGGAATCCCTCAATTGTGTGCCAGCCTCCGAGCAAGATCAACAGCAGCGCCCCCAGCAGGGCCGCGACCACGGCCAACACAACCATGTAACGGATGCGAAAGAAGGCTTGAAGCATGCTGATACTCCCGTCCCAGCGTAGCGCCGATTCGCGAAAAAGCTGGCGCTAGCGGAACCAGGATGGGCGATGGCCTTCCACTGGCCATCGCCCATCATCTATCGTCTTTGGTCTACTGCCCTCTATTCTTCGGCGCCAAAGGCGGCTGCCAGCTTGGCCTCATCCTCTTTCGACAGCGAAGTCTGCAGGACTTCAGCGTCGAACCCCTTGATCTCGTCCATCACCTTGTCCTCCGTCCAGCTTTCTACCAGCAGGAAGAGGGCTGAGTGACCGGGCTCGATCTTTTTGCCTACCTCTTTGATGAACTTGTCGTCCACGCCATAGTCGCTGAGCGCGCCGCCCAGCGCACCGCTGGCCGCTCCGATGGCCAGGCCCAACCAGGGGGCCCAGAACAGCAAGCCGATCAACATGCCCCAGAAGGCGCCGCCCAGGGCACCCGCCCCGACCAAGCTGACTGCCTGCTTGACCTTGACCTTGCCATCCTGCCGGCGCACCACGACGGCGGCGTCCGATAGCTGGATCAGCTGCAGCTTCTGCAACCCGGCCAGCTTGTCGCGCATTTGCTCGGCGCTGGTCTCATCCTTGAACGTCAATACAACCATTGTTGCCATTTCATTTCTCCTTTGCTTCTTTGGTTTTTTGTTGTCACTTTCAGCTGCTCAGGCATTTGCTAGAGACCCAGCAATTGCTTCTTCTTGGCCTCAAAGTCTTCGTCGCTGATGATGCCCTGGTCGCGCAGTGCGCCCAGCCGTTCCAGTTCGTCGAGGTACGACGGTTCGGGCTCTGAAGGGGCCGCCGCAGGTTGGGTTTCTGGCGTGGTGGCTGCTGGTGGAGCCGCGGATGTTTGGCCCGTCTCCTCGGCGATGATCGCCTGGTCGTTCTCGTCCAGCTCGTTCGACTGGATGCCCAACTCCTGCATGGCTGCTACCAGTTCCTCTTCGGTCAACTCTTCAACGGACGCACCGGCGTGCTCCTCGATGCGTTGGGCATCCTTCTGCGTCAGCTTGACGGCGCCGTACGCCGCACCCCCGACGGCCAGGAGGACCATGCCTCCCACCATGATGCGCCTTCGTCGGCGGCGCCGCACGCGCCGGGCAGTACGCCTGGTCGTGCGCCTCGCGGTTCGACGGCCTGTCCGTCTGGCCGTTCTTCGTGCTCCACGTCTCATACTCACAATCCTCCAATTTCTCGTCTGTTTCGCTGCTAGTCCTGTTTGATCATCACCGCTGAGCCCCAAAGAGCCTAGTTTCTGTTTCTTGAGTCACTTTCGTTGGACTTGGGCTCGGGCCTGTAAAAGGGACCTAATGCAACCGAACTCGAATCGCCCGGTGTGGCCAACTCCAGTTCTGCCCCATTGTCCAGCCGGAACGTGAGCAAGATCGGATCTTCTCCCAGGCGCTTCACCTCGTCGGGATTGGCCTCTTGGGCTGTTCCCACAGCCTCTGCCACAGGTAGGGGGAGGGTGCGCACCAGTGGTAGCACCTTGTGCACCAAGAGGACATCATGAACCCATAGGGCTGCTATGGGCATTGGCGT
>JASFHU010000352.1:0-5432 GCA_050123055.1 Anaerolineae bacterium | reverse complement strand
GCCAGGGCAGAGGTGGCGCACTGGCTGCGGGTCAAACCCTTTCTGCAGGCAGAGCAGGCAATCAGGTTCATCAAGATTATGTATGTTACCATCGTGTCACCTCCTCGATTCACTTGGCCAGTGCGCCACCTCTGCCCTCGCGCGGTGTGGCTCGGAACTGGACCCGATGGCCATTTGGGTAGACAAGAAACGCCCGCCAGGTGTGTTCACCCTGGCGGGCTGTGATGGGATGCTGCTATCTGTCAGGGCGCCTCTTTCGTCCGGGGCAGCAGCGAATGTTGGACGGGTGTCAAAGGCCCTGGTACCTCGCCGTCATTATACAGCAACTCGGCGAAAAACGCAATGGCCGTGCTTCTTCTCCGTGGTACTGGTCAGTTGGGTTCTGCCCCGGTCACGCCTCTAGGCAGGCCGGGCAGACGGCCAGGCAGCGGTTGCAGGTGTACTGGAAGCCGATGATCTGGGCCTGGTGGATCTGGAGCAGGAAGGGTTCTTTGAGCAGCGCCGTTTGCTGGGCGGTTGTGGCGCCGACAAAGCGCCGCAGGTAGCGATACAGTCCGCGGATGCCATAGGGCTGGGAGCCTTTGAGGCAGCGAAAGATGTGGGTCTGGCCCTCGTTGGCCAGGGCGCCGGTCGGACAGGCCTCGACGCAGAGACCACACTCATCGCATAGGCCCTCCTGGATGGCCGGATCCGATTCCAGGGGCAGTCCGGTTAGGACGGCCGAAAACACGATGCGGGTCCCGAAGCGGGGATGGATGACCAGGTTGTGCCGACCAAAGCCGCCCAGGCCGGCTGCCACTGCGGCGTGTCTCAGTGAGACATCGCCGACCAGGCCCATGACGTCGGGTCCCATGTCGAGGGGGTAGGAGAAGGGGACCACGGCCGCTTTGGTCTCGTACCGGTCCTCCAGGTGCCGGGCCAGGAGGTAATTGACCCGGAAGGACAGCTCGACAATGCCCATCCGAGCGGCCATGCCTGCCTGGGGGTTGGTGCTTTCCACGGCGCCGTCGAGCTCGCGGTATCCCAGCACGACCATCGACTGCAGGCCTGGCAGGATGGTGGCGGGATCGGGCGATTGCGTAGAGTGGTAGCTGCTCAGGGCGGCAAAGCCGACGACGTCAGCGCCCAAGTCGCGGCTGAATCCTCTAATGGCCTCCTTCATAGCTGACTCCTCTATGCTCTCCGTCAAACTGCTTTTTGACGACGGCGATAATGTGTGTGCCCATGTCCAGCGAGCCCGCTGCGGCGCACGCCTCTAGCTCCATCCGCAGCAAGCGGTTCCATCTTCCCTCGTCGGCTCTGATCTCGTGCAGCAGGCCTCCCCAGCCGGTGCAGAGGCAGTTGGATGCGGAAAGGGTGATGATAGTCAGCCCCGCCTGGATCAGCCAGGCGCGGAACTCGCTGGCTCGGAACATGTGCAGGTAGTGACCGCGGGCTCCGTAGGTGTCGGGCGAAAGGTCTCCGCTGGCGACGACCTTTCGGCCCATGGCCTCCGGGATCTCGAGTACTCTGTCTAGCACACGGTGCGCGGTGCCCCAAAGGGACATAACGCTCGCCAGCAAAGTGCCCCTGGGCTTGAGCACCCGGATGCACTCAGCCAGTGCCGCATCTCGCCGGTCCAGCGCGTAGCTGAGCGGTCCTCCATAAGCGACGACTCGGTCAAAGGTACACGGGGCGAAGCCGCCCAGATCGCAGATGTCGACCTGACGCCAATCCTCGATGGCATGGCTGAATCCAAGCTGCTCTGCCTGCTGCTTGTTGAGCGTCAGTTGTTCGGCCGAAATGTCGGCAACTACGATGCGCGCCCCGAGGTGGGCCAGGACCTGAGTGAAGCGGCCGGGCCCGGCACCGATCTCGAGGACATGAGCGCCGGCGGGGATATGCTGCATCAGGTAGTGGGTGTGGAGGTGAAGGTTGATCTCGTCGACGGGGGTGGCCGTCAGCCGATCCCATTCGCGCATGCCGTACTCATCATAGAAGCCGGCGATATGTTCGCTGTCGTAACGATATTGCCTCTGTGGTGGCATGTCTGGTGGCCTCCGAAAGGCATTGGCTATGCGCCCCTGCCGCTGCAGTGCCTGGTGACAAAGGCGAGTGACCCAGGACTCCTGCCTACTCTCCTTCCCTTTCCCGCCACTCGCTGACCAGGAGCCCATAGATCAGGGAATCGTGCCACTTCCCGTCTCGGAAGGTTGTTTCGCGCAGGTGTGCTTCTTTTACCATGCCCAGACGTTCCATCACGCCCCAGGAGGCCGAGTTGCTGAGCTCCGTCCCGGCCTGGAGGCGATGCAAGCCGAGCGAGCTGAATGCAAAGCCCACCAGGGCACTGGCAGCCTCGGTGGCAAAGCCCTGACGCCGGTATTCGATGCCCAGAGCCCAGCCGATCTCTGCTTTCTGGTGCTCCTTGCGGACCAACGACAGCAAACCGATGACCCGGCCATCCTCTTTGCGTTCTATGGCCAGGTCGAAGCACTGATCCTGCTCGAAGGGCTGGAAGGAATTCTGCCGGTCGACGTATTCTCTGACTCCCTGCACAGTGGCTTGGACCTCGGGAGTGGCCCTGGCCACCGAGGGATGGGAAAGAAACTCCAGGACGTCGGGGATGTCGTCGTAGGTATACCTACGGAGAACAAGCCGCTCAGTTGTTATCGGCAACCCCATGAACTGGTTTTGTCTCCATATCCTAGTGGAAAACGAACCTTCGGTTCTCTCCCCATTCCCCAACAACCCGCCCGGGGCCGGTAGGGCTGGTCTGGACGACCACGACGGTCCAATAGTAATCGCCGGGACCATAATCCTGGATGGCCGGTACGAACTGGAGGTCCACCTCGGCGTACAGGTCCTGGGTCGGAATGACGGCTCCTCGCCGGGGATCGCCGGCCTTCTCCTCCTCGGCCGACCAGATGCGCAGATCGAATGCCTGGTTGTCCTCCAACGGCGGGCCGCTCCAGAACCATCTGAAGACAGTCCTGTGGGTGGGTGTCGCCCCGTCGTGAGGGTCGACCAGATCGGGCGCCGGCAGGGGCGTGGGCGTGACGTTGGACTCAGTGGCAGCTGGCGTAGGCTTGCGTGTGACGGTCGGCACGAGGGTGCGCGTGGCGGTGGCTGTGGGTCTCCGTGTTCTAGTGGGCGCCGACCTGGAGGTTGGCGTCGCACTTGAGGGAATGGGCGTGTAAGGGTCGGGCGTTGCGCTCAGCAGGCTGATGCTCGTGGATCGGATCGATGCGGCGCTATCGGGGCCTGGCTGGAGGGCCAACCATTCGGCTATCACAAAGAGGAGGACAGCCGTGATGCCGAGCACGATGAGGGCTACCCGGATGATCTCGAAGCGGGTGTAGGAGGCTCGCCGGCCAGGAAGCACTGCGATATCGAACCTGCGCGGGCCGCCTGGGGCGGTATCCTGGGCGGTTTGATCGTTCTCCCTTTCCTCTGCTGCGCGAGAGTCTTGCTCGGTCACAAAAGTTCCCTTTTTTCCTGCTGTCCGTCAAGCAGACCCTGGTCATGCAGTCGGGTAATCATGGTTTTTGGCGGAGCGAGCCAGCCGGGATATTGTACACCGATCGGGGGGAAAATGCAAGGTGGGAGTCGATCGCCTGTTGCCCGGCTCAGCCACCCCAACGCAAATTCGGTGTACATGGGCCGTGAGAACGGCAGCTTTGTGCGGTCGCATCCGCGCGCCTGGCCCGCCCAGTACGATCCGCGCCAGCGGCCGTGGTACGAACTGGGGATCAGCAACCCGGCGGAGGTGATGAGAACCGAGCCCTATCGTTCGGTGACCACGCCGAACATCAACATCGGCACCGTCAAGGCGCTGGTGGACGAGCAGGGCCAGGTCGATGGGGTGGTAGGCATCGATGTCACCCTGCGCAACCTGACCGACTATATCTCCGATGTTGGCGTGGGCGAGGGGAGCTATGTCGTCCTGATGGATGAGAATGGCATCGTCCTCACCGGGCAGGACGAGGAGTCGCGATTCCAGCGGTTCGACGAGGCCGGTCTGGACTACTTTCAGCAGGTGATGGACAACGATCGGGGGCGCACGTCGTTCGAGCAGGGTGGCAGGAAGTACTATTTGTACTATTTCACTTCGCCTGAGCTGGGCTGGAAGATCGGAGCTGTCGTTCCAGTTTGGGCTGCTAACGCTCAGAGATTGGGTCCAAAGACTGGGTTGCTGCCGGGCCCCCGCATCATCAGATGCGGGGGCTTGTTCGATCCAGCAGGGCTTGTGCCGGCCGGACTAGGGCCCGTTGCGGAGGACGAGGGGTAGATAGATCTCGAACTTGGCTTCGTCGTCGTCAACGATGGTCAGTGTGGCGCTGGCTGCGCCGAGCGAGGCGTTCTCCTCGTTGCTCAGGGACAGGCCCACCGTCCTGTCACCGTCTTGGAGATCGTTGGGCAGGATGAGGACCGAGATTGTCTGGCTGGCGACGCCTGGAGCGAAGTTCAAGGTGCCGCTGACCGGGGTATAGTCCTCATCGGGGACGGCGGTGCCGCCGGCCGTGGCATACTCGACGGTGGCGGTGAGGGCCGTGGCGCCGGCGAGCGTAACGGTGATATGGGCCGAGCCGACGGCTTCAGTGACAGTATAGGTGGCATGGCTGAAGGAAACCACGGGCGGCTCGTCGTCGTCGAGGATGGTGAGGGTCGCGCTGGACAGGCCAAGATCGGCGCCGCTGGCGCTGTGTAAGAAGAGGCCGACGGTCTCGTCGCCCTCGTAGAGGTCGTCGGGCAGGATGGGGACAGAGAATGCCTGGCTGGTGACGCCAGGAGTGAAGGTCAGGCTGCCGCTGACAGGGGTATAGTCCTCATCAGGGGTAGCAGTGCCGCCGCCGGTGGCGTACTGGACGGTGGCGGTGAGGGCCGTGGCACCGGTGAGGGTGACGGTGATGCTGGCCGAGCCCGCCGCCTCAGCGACGCTGTAGGTGACGCTGCTGAAGGCGATCTCCGGCTCACCGTCGTTGTCCAGGATGGTGCCCACGCCCTGGGCCTTGTCCAGGGTAGCCTCGGCCGGGTTGCTGAGATCGACGGTGAAGGTCCTGGTGCCCTGGTCGACGAGGTTGTCGATGAGGTCGACGACGATCTCGCCCTCGGTGGTGCCGGCAGGGATGGTGAGGGTGCCGCTGGCGGCGACATAGTCCACGCCGGCGATGGCGGTGCCATCGTTTGTGTCAAAGTCAACCTCCGCGGCGAGGCCGCTGACGGCCGAAAGGGTGACGCGGAAGGTCATGATGAATTCGCCCTCGCTGGCGGTGACGTCGTTGATGGAGATTGCAGGCATGGGATCGTCGTCGAGGATGGTGAGGGTGGCGCTGGACAGACCCAGATCGGCGCCGCTGACGCCGTGCAAGGAGAGGCCGGCGGTCTCGTCTCCCTCGTAGAGGTCGTCGGGCAGGATAGTGATGGAGAAGACCTGGCTGGTGACGCCCGGGGTG
>JASFHU010000351.1:0-5444 GCA_050123055.1 Anaerolineae bacterium | reverse complement strand
GATGGCGTATGGCTGGTGCTATGGCAAGACGAGGTCGTGGATCCGACAGGCTACTTGACTGCGATGCTGTCTGACGTGGGCGACGAACAGCCGGTCGAGCGGATTTTCCCGAAAGTGAGCCTGAGGCACTACAGCCTGCCGGAGAATGCCTTTCTCTCCGATCAACCTCCTATCTCCCACCCGGCTGAGTTCAACTTTGGGGATCAGTTGCGCCTCCTGGGGTACAGCCAGATCGACGGGCGGCAGGTGCTTTTGTTCTGGGAAGCGATGCAACCTCTGGACGAGGACTATAAGGTGTCCCTGGTGCTTCGTGATACTGCGGGCCAGAGCTGGGGACAATGGGATGGGCGCCCTGCAGCCTATCTCTACCCCACCGATCGCTGGCGTGTGGGACAGGTGGTATTCGGTCGCTACGATCTGCGCTCACTGCCCGGTACGCCGCCGGGGGACTATGGGCTGGAAGTAGGAGTCTACGCCGAGGAGGAGCCCGTCGGTCTGGACGTGCTGGACCCGTCGGGCGCGCCGCAGGGAAAGCGGGCGATGCTGGGGGCGGTCAGGCTGGCGGTGCCTGCCGTCACGGCCGATCAGATGGCGATTCCCAATCCCGGCTGGAGCGAGGCCGGCGATGGTCTGGCACTCTTGGGTTGGGAGCTGGACCGCTCTGAAGCCCAGCCTGGTGATCGGATGTTGCTTACCCTCGTCTGGTCGGTAGAGTCTCAGCCGCAGGGAAACAATGCCTTGCGGGTGCTGGTCACTGACGTAACAGGCCAGACCTATGATGCTGGCATCTTTTCGCCCACCAATATCTGGCATCCAACGGCCACTTGGCTGCCTGGGCAGGCCTGGCGCGGGCAGTCCACCTTCCGCCTGCCGATCCAGATGCAGCCCGGGGAGGCCAGCCTGGCAGTTCAGCTTGTGGATGCGGGTGGAGCGCCTCTGGGTGAAAGAATCGACCTTACGCCACTCCAGGTGTCGGCCACGACGCGGGTCTTTACTCCACCACAACCCCAAGCACCGCGCAAGACAAATTTCGACAACCAGGTCCTTCTTCTGGGCGCCGATTTGGGACCGGATCCGGTACAGCCTGGTGGTACGTTGCGGGTGGCCCTCTACTGGCAGGCTCTGGCCGAGATGGACATCCCGTACACCGTGTTTGTCCACCTGCTCGGACCGGATGGGGAGGTGCTAGTCGGACACGATAGCGAGCCAGCGCTCGGCACGCGCCCGACTACTGGTTGGGTGCCGGGCGAATACGTCGCCGATCCACACGAACTGTCACTCCCTGCCGATCTGGTGTCCGGGGAGTATGTGATCGAGGTAGGCCTGTATGACGCGGGCGCGCCAGGTATGCCCCGTCTACCAGTGGTCGGGGAGGAAGGCCAGATCGAGACAGATCGGGTCATCTTCGGACCGGTCAGCGTGAGGTAGCGCGCAGGCTGGAGTGCCTTTGAGACCTCCTGTTTTGGCGGGTGGGACCAACCTGTGTATAATATGGTCCGCGATTGGGGGAAGCAGCAGGAGGTACCAGAGAATGCCGATTTACCTGTATCAGTGTGATTCATGCGGTGTGCGGTTCGAACGTTTGCAACGCATGTCTGACGATGCCCTAACTGAATGCCCCGAGTGTGACGGTCAGGTCCACCGTGTCATCCAGCCAGTAGGCGTCATCTTTAAGGGATCAGGCTTCTATATCACCGACAATCGGCAGGTTTCCTCACCGACTTTGACCCCACCCAAGGAACTGGACAAACCAAAAGAAAAGAAGGAACTCCCGGCTGGGGAAGCGAAAAAGGAACTAGCGGCACCCAGGGAAAGTGTCCAAAAGGACACTGGCGATTGAGTTCAAAGTGGCACTGCGGCACAAGGGGGATGGCGGATCCTGAACAGCAGGATCCGCTTTTGGGTTCTCTGTGCTTTTGACCCTTGGTTGTGTGGTTCCCGGCTCCTCCGCAATACGCTCACTGAGCCTGCTGCCGGCCGGCGAGGCCGGGCCTGGAAGCGGGGGGCGGACTGGCCCTATATTTGGAAGCGGCCTGTGGCCGGAACCACTTTGTAGTCAAAGTTTGTGACGTACTCCAAGAGTTGGTTCTTCAGGTCTTCCCACTCTGCGCTGTCGAGGATCTCGCGCATCTTGTCCACACTGTCGGTGATGCCCGCCGTCATGATCTGGGGTCCATTGCCGTACAGCGTGTACCATGCCTCGGTGGGTTGCCATCCCATCTTCATGAGCGCTGGTGCGAAGGTCTGCATCGCAAACTCGAAATAGGTCTGCTCTTGGCCGGGACGAATGTCCCAGGTCATTAGTAGTTTGACTGTCACAGAGTTTAGTGTCCTCCAACTAGGTATGGATCACGGAAAAGCAGAAGCTAGAAACGAATCGCCTGACGGAATCGGTCACCATTCTGGGAGAACGGACCGACGATGGCCAGGTTGAGCCTTTCTTCCTGGAACAGCACCTGCGCCAGGCGCTGGATATCGGTTGGTTGGACCGCTTCAAATCGTTCCATGGCCTCCTCTGGGTCCAGAACTTCAGGACCGAGGAGCTGCTGGCGAGCGTACCAGGCCGCAATTGTGAACGAATCCTCCATCGCAAGTGCTGTGCGCCCTCGGATGAACTCCAGGGCTTTCCTTAGTTCGGTCTCTGGCACGGGCTCCTGGCGCAGCCTGTCCAGTTCGTCCAGGATGGCGCGGATGGCTCCCTCGGCGCGGGGAGTCCCCACGCCAGCGTACAAGCCAACGGACCCCGTGTCGTGCAGCGCGCTGACATAGGACTCCACACTATACGCCAGGCCCAACCGCTCACGAACTCTTTGGAATAGGCGGGAGCGCATCCCTTCGCCGAGAATCAGGTTGAGGATGCGTAGGGCGAACCGGTCAGGATCGCTGCGGGGCAGGCCAGCAAAGCTGAATGTGAGGTGTGCTTGCTCGGTGTCTCTGTGTTCGACCTGCAGGCTGGGGCCGCAGCCATCGCGAGGTGCAGGCTCGCAAGCCATTGGCGGCGCGGGTTCCCACTCGGCAAGGTGCGACTTGGCCCAGATCACGATCTCCCGGTGATCCACCCGGCCAGCCACTCCCAGGATCGTCTTTCCGGGTCGGTAGTGATCCGCCATGTAGGCAAGAAGCGAGTCACGGCTGAGCGACGCTACACTCTGCCGGGTGCCAACGATGTCGCGTCCCAGGGGATGATTGGGCCACTGCAACTGGCTGACCAGGAGTTGGGCCAGGCTCTCAGGCGCATCCAGGGAGTAACTGATCTCCTCGCTGATAACTGCCCGCTCCTTCTCGATCTCTGCAGGATTGAATGTGGCGTGGAGCAGCATGTCACTAAGCACGTCCAATGCCTTTGGCAAGTGGGCAGCAGCAACTTTGGCCCAATACAGGGTCATCTCCAGGCCGGTGCTGGCGTTGAAAACCCCTCCTTTGCCTTCGATCGCCTCAGCGATATCCAGTGCCGTGGGCCACTGTGCGGTCCCCTTAAAGAGCATGTGTTCGACGAAATGAGAAGCTCCGGCCACGGCCTCGCTCTCGTAACGCGAGCCCACCCCAAGGAAGAACCCGAGGCTGACCGATTGGACGTAGGGTAGTGTTATCGTGAGTACACGCAGGCCGTTGGCCAGAGTTGTCATCTCGTACATTCATTGACCTCTGAGTAGTTTCAGATACTCTTCCGCATTGTCTGTGGCTTGAGAATCCTGTCCGGTGTCCAATCCCTGGAACTCCTCAAATGCTTGAATAGCATCATCATTTCGCCCGAGTAGTGCGTAAACGACGCCCAGACCAAAGAATGCCTCGGCCAGAGAGGTATCGAGCTCGACTGCCGTTTGATATTCCTCCAGCGCACTTTCCAGTTGATCTGATACTCCACTCGTCTGATATTGCTGAACATACGCCGCGGCCAGGTTGGAGCGGATATCAGCATCCTTGGGCGCGATCTCGATCGCCTTGGAGTACTGCTCGATTGCCTTGTCCAGTTGCCCCAGATTGTAATAGGCCACGCCAAGGTTACTCAGCACGTCGACGTTCTCGGGCTCATCCTCCAAGGCTTGCTCGTACTCGGCGACTGCCTCTTCAAACTCGCCAGAGAGACTGAGTTCGTTACCCCGCTTGAAGTGATCCTCGGCGGGCTCGCTCTGGCCACACATGCTCAATGACATGATCATCAACAGGCTGACAAAGAAGAGGCTGATCGATTTCTGAATAGTTTTCACCTTTCTCTCCCTCCTGTTTGCAGACACAGAGTAAGAGCGGGCCTGGAATTTCTGCAACCGACTGCCTACACGATGCGAAACGCGTCAACCAGTGTGCAGCGACGCACACGGGTGAAATCCAGCGCGCTGGTCAGGCCCTCTCCGGTCGGGCTGGCGATGGAGAAGGAGGTGAATCCCTCGCCACCGAAGCCCAGGCCAGCCAAACTAGGTCCGTTCTTCACAAAGATGCTGGTGTTGATCTCCCGCGACATGCGGCTCAGGACATCCAGGTTCTTGGAGTGGATCATGGCTGTGTGCCCCATTCCCTGCTCGACGGCTTTGGCCAGGTCGATGGCTTCGTCGGCGTTTCGTACCCGTACCAGAGGGATGATGGGCATGAGTTGCTCTGTCCACACCAACGGGTGCCTGGCGTCGGTCTCGACGACGGCCAGTCGTACGCCCTCGTCGACGTTGAGGCCGATCTCGCTCAAGATCGCGCTGGGCGACTTGCCCACGAATTCCTTGTTGATCACACCGTGCTTCCCAGGGCCGTGGTCCTCGGCCAGGATGACCTTCATCAACCGGTTGAGTTGCCAGGAAGTGATCTCGACAGCCCCTCGCTGTACCATGATGGCCTTCAGTTGGTCGGCAATGGCATCAACGGCAATGATCTCTTTTTCCAGGATGCAGACGATGTTGTTGTCGAACGATGCTCCCTTGACAATGTCCTTGGCTGCCTGCTCTAGGTCCGCTGTTTCATCTACCACCACGGGAGGATTGCCAGGTCCGGCACAGATGGCCTTCTTGCCCGATTTCATGGCCTCGCGGACCACGCCCGGTCCGCCCGTGACGACCAAAAGGCGGATGGTTGGATGGCGCATCAGGTGCTGGGCGCTTTCTATGGTGGGTTCGGCGGGACAGGTGACGAGATCGGGCGGCCCGCCGGCGCGTTGGATGGCCCGGTTCAATACCTGTACCGTCTGCGCCGAACACTCCTTTGCTCCAGGGTGGGCGTTAAAAACGACCGAATTTCCGGCAGCAACCATGCCAATGGCGTTGCAAATGATGGTCGAGGTCGGGTTGGTGCTGGGTGTAATGGCGCCGATCACGCCGTAGGGGGCCAATTCGACCAAAGTCAGTCCTCGATCACCGGTCCAGGCTTGGGCCTGCAATGCCTCGGTACCGGGAGTGCGCTCAGCCACCAGTAGGTTCTTCTCTAGCTTGTGTTCAAACCGCCCCATGCCCGTTTCCTGCCAG
>JASFHU010000350.1:0-5448 GCA_050123055.1 Anaerolineae bacterium | reverse complement strand
TCTGGCCAAGAACATAGTAGACCGGAGTCTTCCCTTCAGAGCTTGCCCGCAGTACCAATGCTTCGCCAAAGCACGCTTCTTCAACCTCTTCTGGTTCTATCCCATGCGAAGCGATGTGGTCGATCCTATCTTCTGGCCAGATCAGGTCGCGGATCTTCATACCAGAATTATACTACAAACCGCGCCGACTGACAACATGCATCTCGAGGTTCATACCTCACCACCGGCCACCAATTCATCACGTCTAGTGGGTCACTATTCGCCTGTCAAGTGGATACTCTTTGGCTTGACGAAAACGGAGAGGGGAGGAGGGAAGGGGGAGAGGGGAGCGGTCCAGCACCAGAGGTGGGAAAAATGCGGATGGGGCCGACCGGGGTCGGGCCGACTGGTGTCGGTGGGATTTGCGCATTTTGGTGGTGGGGTGTTACTATGACACTGTAACACTATAACACTGTCGTGCGGTGCCCCTTGTGGGGAAGGTCAAGGGGAGAGGGGAAGGGGGAGAGGATGGACGACGAAGGACCGACGGTCGGTCCAGTATCACAAGAGGAGGGGATGATGCGCTTTCCGACGATACCTGAGAGCAGGCGAGTGGCGCTGCTGGAACCGCCCGCCGGCCCGGTCCAGATGGTACTGGACACCGATACCTACAACGAGATCGACGACCAGTTTGCCTTGGTCTATGCCCTGCTGTCAGCGGAACGCCTGGCGGTGGAAGCGGTCTATGCCGCGCCATTCCACAACCACAGATCCAGAGGTCCGGGAGATGGCATGGAAAAGAGCTACGACGAGATCTGCCGCGTGCTGGCGCGGCTGGGGCGGGAAGCCAACGGCTTTGCGATCAAAGGTGCCCGTCGATGGTTGACCAGCGCCGAGGAGCCGATGCTGAGCCCGGCGGTGGAGGATCTGGTCTGGCGGGCCAAGGCTGAGCGGGATGGGCCGCTCTACGTGGTGGCTATTGGGGCGATCACGAATGTGGCTTCGGCCCTGCTCCTGGCGCCGGAGATCGTGGAGCGGATGGTGGTGGTCTGGCTGGCGGGGCACCTGACCTCGTGGCATACGGCGGCGGAGTTCAACCTGGGCCAGGACCTGCTCGCCTCGCGGATCGTGCTCGACTCGGGGGTGCCGCTGGTGCTGGTTCCCTGCCACCCGGTGGCCAAGCTGCTGCTGACCTGCCAGGCGGAGCTCGATCGATATGTGCGGGGCTGCGGCCCGATGGGCGAGTACCTGTACGAGATCTATACGGCGTACTATGAGGATCACTTTGCCCGCTCCAAGGAGCTGTGGGACCTGGGACCGATCGCCTGGCTGGTTAACCCCGGGTGGGTGGAGACGACGCTGGTGCACAGTCCGATCCTCACGGCTGAGCAGACGTGGAGCCATGATGCCAGCCGGCACTTGATCCGGGAGGCGCGGGACCTGGATCGGGATGCCATTTTTGGCGATCTGTTTGGTAAATTGAAGGCCTTTGGGGGGTGATGGGGGGAGCATGGTCACTCCCCGGGCACGTCACGGCCCACGTCCAGGCGTGTGGGGAAGGCGATTGGAACACGGATGGGGAGGATGGACGGATCGGTCCACCCTCATGCGTGTGGGGAAGACCAAAGACTACAGCGAATTGAGAAAGCAACGAATCTTTGTTGGCCGGCGTTTCGTTTCTTTTCAGATTCTTTGCCCTGTTGGCTGACAGCAGGCTGTTGCCAGGCAACGAGTTACCGGCATCCCTGTGGGCAACGATGGCCGAAGGAATACATGGAGAACAATGGATGGGGCCGACCGGGGTCGGTTGGATTAGCGGATTGGGCCGAGCGGGGTCGGTGGGATTTGCGGGTGGAGCCGACCTGGGTTGGTGGCGGGGTGGTACTGTGCCACTATGCCACTATGCCACTATGCCTCAGGGTACCCTTGAGTCTGTGTGAAACTCGAGTCGCTGCTGATCCTTCGCTGATGCTCAGGACAGGGGTTGAGGTTGATCCTTCGCCTATGCTCAGGACAGGGGTTGAGGCTGAGTCTGAGGGCGGCGCGTGTGGGAAAGACGGCCACGAAGGACCATAGGTCCCAGGTTTGCACGAATTGGATGAATACTGAGGCTGGTGCATGAGCAGGATGTGGGCGGGTGGCGGGTGGAAACGGTCGCCCAGTCGCGGTGTTTGCTGCATGACTGGCATGCTGCCTGCCCTGCCTTACTATCTTGCCGTATCTGCGTCGTCCTGATGTGTACGCAGAGGAGCGATCCTCGGTGATTTCGTCTACCGAATGTTGAGTCAGTCAACTAGGATCTGCATGGTGTGTTTGGTGGAATCGTTTGAGGGATTGTTCACACCACAATACGGCAGTAAGCTTTGAATCGGCTAATCTGTGCCGGTGCCGCAGAGGCTGACCACCCAGTCCATGATGAACATCTTCGGCTGCATTGCTCACGAGACCGAATTATCGCCTGAGAAATACCTGTCGACGGTGCCATCTCAACGCATCCAGGTCAGGCCATAAGAAGCGCTCAGCAGGACCAATAATGGATCGGTGAGCCAGAGTTACTAGATGACCGGGAACGTTGTCATTGACAGCCAACTGGGGCGAGGTGATCACCAGATATTGTGACGAGACACCAAGTAAACCTTCGTCAAAGGTCCAATGGCACAACCGGCAGAGGGCCATTCCATTGCGGGGATCGTCATCGTGGCTTAAACTCCTAGGAACAATATGGGCGGCATCCACCGCAGTGTGGCCATCCGGCGTCAACATTCGGATTCCGCACAAAGCACAGCGATGGTCATAGGCAGAAGTCACTGCACGGCGGAACCCCTGATCGCGAACGGCAGGACGATACTGGTCTTCATCCTCACGTCGCTCTTTGGCCCTTTCTGACCGTGCCTGCTCCAACAATCTACGGCTGTACTCGAATGCCTCAACATTGATGAGTCCCTGCTCCACCAATGCTGGCTGGAGGTCAGGCGCAAAATAGGTCTCGATGAGTACCGTGCGCAACAGGTCCCGAGATGCTTGAGTGCAAAACAGCACAAACAGCTCCTCATCCAGCTTGGCACCCAAGACAGTGTCACGCAATTGATGGATGGAATGGATTCGGCGGGCCTCTACAAGGAAGGCTTCCTTCCCAGTTCGAGGTACCAAGTGCCAAAAGGCGTCGCTTTTCAGGTGGAAGAAAGGCATGGCCAGGTTGCCACGCCGGCCGGGTGGCATGACCTGTGTCCAGTAGCGTGCAAACAGCTCTCCAAGTTCAGGGCCGAGCTCGACGAGGTTTGATGTGATTGACCCCTGGGCAAAGAGATCCATCACCGAAAGCAGAAGCAAGGGCTTATGCGGAGCGCGATGGCAGGTACGGGCCGACCAGCGTGCGGGGCTGGCATCGGTCCGAAGCTTGGAAAGGGATTGACGGTACTGATCTAGCATCTCAAGTTCACGCCATGTTGCTTCTGTCGCGATAGTGGCATTTTTTCACTACCTGGAAACTCCGAGGGTCCACTTGCTGAAATTATACCATTACTGGGCCGGGAGGGCAAAGACTAACCTCAGTCATAGGTCCAGCACTCCGTTAGAAATCACTCCAAAACTTGGACCTGCCGCAGCCAGCGCGTCGCGCTTGGTGTACCGCACAGCTTCTGGATCCCCCCAGGTCACCGGAAGCCAGGCAGCCCAGCGCCCAAGCCTGCCGGCCCCTGGACGCGCTGTGGAGGGGGCGGGGCTAGTGCCTGGTATAGCGCCAGGACCGTCTCTGGGGAATGTTCGATGCTTTGGAGAGGGGAGGGGGGAGGATGGATGGACTCACTTTTCCGCCACGCGGTACTTTTGCGTTCGAGGGATCTGGGCGAGTTGCATGACGAGTCGCAGCACTTCGTTCACAGATTCCTCGTCGGTAAAGACTTCCGCTATGTCAGGGGCCAGCAAGACCAGGTTGGTGCCCTGCCGGTAACGATCGGCGTATTTGCCCCTCATCCCTCCCTTGAGCAACTCAGACAGATCGTACTCGGAACGGAGCTCATCGGTCATTCTGGGTTCCTTCTTCATAGTGTAGGCCAGGTCGGTGCAGCGAGGCCAGCACCTGTTCACAAAGCCTGGCTGCTATCCAGATGTCTGGGCGGGCTGCGATTTCGCGAATCAGCAGTTCGACCTGATCAAGGGAAAGCAAGCCCCCATGATGAGCCCGTACAAGGATGCCTAACGTTCCACAGAGCCTCAGCTTCAATCGACGAGCTTCCGCCCGCGCGATTTCGTCGTCAAACAACACCAGGGGATTGGTCAACGATTGGGCCAAGGCCAGTACTTCAGTTTCACCCGGATCGAGAACAACTGGCGGTACGTATGCAGCCAACAGCGCTTGAGGCACGTCGACAATGGGCCACTGCTGACGCTGCCAGAACAGGCGCACGGTGAGGGCATCCGGCGCGCCGCGAGTGAGTCCCTGCGTCACAACCTCGTCGTACACCGCGCAAGGGATCTGGACCTGATCGAACAGGCCAGAGAGTAGATCCAACCGGTTCAGTCTGCCCAGGGCTATCAAAGGGCCGGCATTGCACAGCACGGCAGCCATAAAGTCTAGCCCAGCTCTTCAGCCAAAGTCTCGGCACTGAACGGAGGTTCCATGCCCCGTGAATATGCGTGACGAGCGAGCTCAGACCGCGACACACCAGCCTGGTGTGCTGCCGCGCCAAAAGAGATCCCACCCCGCCCATATCGATCCAAAGCTTGCTCAATCTTGAACTCGCGCAAGCCACGCTCAAGCAGGTCTATCAGTAAACCCTCTCCCACAGAATCCAACTCCCGGGCTAGTGAGTCGGGGATTGTCAGGGTCAATGGTTCTGAGGACACCTCACACCTCCATCCAGGCACACCGCTGTCATTTGCCAGATTGTACCACAGATATTATCCTGATACAAAGACCTTGGTGATGCCAGTTTCCGCCTTCGGAGCGCCTTTTCTCCCCTGGCGTCAACACGCTGAACGCTCATCGTACAGCAGGTTCCTCTTGATTCGCACCTTTCGCACCCAGTCACACCTTTCGCGACCCAAACCCTCAGCGCCCTCAACTCCATCATTCCCAGCGGTCCAGCAACCAGACAGCCCAGCGCCCAAGCCTGCTAAAATCTGGACGCGCTGTGGAGGTGCCGGGGCGAGCGTTTTGCTAAGCGGCAGCATCGTCTATGGAAAGGATGGATGGCCTGGAGAGGGGAGGGGGGAAGGTTGAGGTTGAGGTAAAGATTGAGGTTGACGGGGCCGAGGCTGGCAGTCCACTCCCACCTGCGAACCGACGGTCTCCAACCGACTCTCGTCGGCGCGATTTCCATCGGTCCGAGCCCAATCTCGCCTTCGTGAAATTCGTGGCTTCCGGGTTTAGGCTGGCGCGTGATTGGGCGGTGCCTGGAGAACAACGGATGGGGCCGATCGAGGTCGGGCCGACCAGGGCCGGTGGGACCTGCGGATTGCGGTGCCAGG
>JASFHU010000349.1:0-5456 GCA_050123055.1 Anaerolineae bacterium | reverse complement strand
TCGCGGTCTGGACACCAAACTGGTGACCGCGCCGCACATCCGCATCCGGCTAGCACAGACGTATCTCGATTGGTTTTGGGCATCACTGGCTGCAGGAGGTGGAGTGGAGAGAGCACCCGAAGCGGTGCCAGTAGCCGCAAAACTCAACCGGGACCTCCACCCCGTTGGGCTCTTCTATGGGCTCTCCTATTGGAACGCGCTCTTTTCCCCGGCCCTGGCCCGGTTGTTCGCCCTGGCAGGCCGGCTCAGTCTGTGGGTCCTGGCCATCCCCCTGGTGGTTTGCAGCCTGGCATTCCTGGTCGTGGTGAAGCGCACCGGCCGGGGGCGTCGCGCCATCGTGCCCCTGGTCATCGCCGCCACCGGCTTTACGGGGATGACGGCCGACCTGGTGATCATCTTTGCCTTCCAGTCGCTGTATGGCCACGTGTACCACTGGATCGCGCTGCTGATCACCGCTTTCATGGCCGGCGTGGCCCTGGGAGCCCTGCTCATGAGCCGCCGGGCTTCTGCCGCTCAACGGGCCTCCGGCGCCCGCCGGGACCGCTCGGCCTTTCTGCGGCTCGAAGTAGCCCTGGTGCTCTTTTGGGCCCTGTTGCCGCTGCTCCTGTATGCCCTGTACGGCAGGGCCAGCCATCCCCTGGTCTTCACCTCTGTCCAGGGGCTCCTCCTCCTGCTCAACGCCCTGGCCGGCTTCTTGGTCGGCGCTCAGTTTCCCCTGGCCAACAGGCTGTGGCTCCGCGAGAGCGACGCCCGGCGATCGAAGGAAGGGGTACTGTACGCCAGCGACCTGGTAGGGGCCTTTGTCGCCTCCATCCTGGTATCGGTCTTCCTCATCCCCATCCTGGGGATCGTGGCCACCTGCCTCCTGGCGGCGATTCTCAAGCTATGCAGTCTGCTGCTGTACGCTACGGTGGGTCCTCGTGCTTGAGCCCCCTAGCGCCAGACGCCCGGTATCTGGTGCTCGCAGAACCGGCACTTGCCCTTGACCACGTCGAGGGAGGTCACCGCAAAGTGGGTGCGGCCGATGATCTTTTTGCCGCAGGCGGGACAGAAAGTACTGTTGCGCTCGTGGCCGGGCACATTGCCGACATAGACGTACTGCAGGCCCTCCTCGTCAGCGATCCGGACCGCCCGTTCCAGCGTATCGATGGGCGTGGGAGGTAGGCTGGTCAGCTTGTAGGCGGGATGGAAACGGGTAAAGTGCAGGGGGACCTCGGCGCTCAAGGTGTCCCGGATCCAGATGCACATGCGACGCACGTCGTCCGGGTCGTCGTTGAGGGTGGGGATCATCAGATTGACGATCTCCAGGTGAACGCCACTGCGGTGGATCTGCTGCAGCGTGCGCAGCACCGGCTCCAGTTCGGAGGAACTGACCTCGCGGTAGAACTCGGCCGTGAAGGCCTTGAGGTCGACGGTGACGGCGTCCATGATCTCCAGCAGCGCAGCCAGCGGCTCCTCGTTCATGCCGCCGTTGCTGTGGAACAGGGTGCCCATACCCATCTGTTTGGCCGCCTGGGCCACGTCGTACATGTGCTCGTAGAACACCGTGGGCTCGTTGTAGGTGAACGACACCGCGTCGCACTCGATCTCCCGGGCATAGGCGACGGTGTTCACCGGGCTGACGACGATGTGGTCGATCTCCTCAAAACTGCGCTGAGAGAGGTGCCAGTTCTGGCAGAACTTGCAGCGGTTGTTACAACTGGCCGTGCCGGTACAGAAAATGGTCGCCCCCGGCCAGAAGTGAAAGGAGGGTTCCTTTTCGATGGGATCGATCTGCAGGGCGCTGGGCCTGCCATAGACCAGGGTGTAGTAGCGCCCGCCGGCGTTCACCTTGTTGCGGCAAAAGCCCCGCCCGCCCTCGGGCACGACGCACCCGCGGAAGCAGACCTGGCACTGCACCCGGTTGTCGTCCAGTTGGGTATAGAAGCTGGCCTCGTGGAGCTCGGCGCTTGGGGCTGTCGTAGCAGTGGCAGACGGTTGGGACATTGGGGTCGGGGCAAGGGTGGGCAACGGGGTAGCCGTCGCTGTTGGGACGCTCGTTGGGGGCTGGGTTGGCTGGCCAGAACCGTTGCAGGACGCCAGCCCCACGCCCAAGGCGGTCAGCAGCCCCTGCTGCAAGAACCGCCTCCTGGAAACTCCTTTATCCATGCCCCCAGGCCCTCCTTTCCTGCCGGAGGAAACTTTACTCACTCCGATTCGCCGAACCACTGGCCGGCAAAGGTATAGAACCGGGCGTCCTCACGCTGCCAGGCATCGTCCGGCAGGCCGGCCTTGCGGCTCAGGTTCACCAGGGTGGCCTCCAGGTCCCAACCCTGCTCGGGCGGTACCTGGGGCAGATAGAGAGCCCCCTTATCGGCGCCCACGCGCATGAGCACGCCGTCGCGGCCGATCTGGATCTCGTCAGGACTCACGGCCTGGCGCAACGGCTGCAGCAGGGTGATCTCGATGGTCAGGCCCTCCAGATCTTCGGGCGCGATGGGCGGAAAGCGGGGATCGGCCAGGGCAGCCGCCACAGCCGCATACTGGACATTGAGATAGACGGGCCGGTCCGCCTCAATGCGACCCACGCAACCACGAAGCGCGCCCTCCTGTTCATAGGTCACGTAGGCGCCCAACGGCTGCAAGAGGGCCAGATTGTCGGTCTCGAAGGCGGGAAAGGTCTCGGTGGCCAGAAACTGGACCGCGGTCTCGCGCGCCAGGGCCAGCAGCTCTTCCTGGGCGTCAGGCGGCACCGGGATCGGGTTGGCTGGTGCAGGGAGTTGATCGGAGTCCTGATAGCTCGTGGCTGGGTCGACGGAGCCACCGCCCGGAGCCTGCCAGAGGGCTACCGCTCCATAGCCCACCACCTGGGCTCGATCCCCGACCGGCACATCGCCCGAGTTGGCATAGTGCAGCACGGTGGCCCGGTCAGCGCCCATCTGACGGGCGGCGAAGAGGGCCGTCATCACCGCGCCCTGGCTGCACATGGTCAGGGGATCGGCCCCGCCGAGGCCCAATTCCGCGCAGCGGCGCGGCGAGTCCTCCACGGCCTGGGCATCTAGCGAGGCAATGGCCTGCAGGGCCACCCTATCCATCTCTCGCGCTTCCTCGTAGGGATGGTAGTGAGAAAGGTCGGTGCTGGCCACGATCAGCGCCGGGCGATCGCCCATCGCCTCGACCAGGGCATCGGCCAAGATCTGGGCATTCCCCAACGATGGTCGGCGGATGACGACCGGCACGATCCGCGCCCCGGGGCATACGGCCTGGATGAAGGGTAGCTGGTTCTCCACCGGATGCTCGGCCCTGAAGGCCTGGCGGTCGAATTCGATGCCCTCGTGGGCCGCGACGACGGCCCGGGCCACCTCTTCGTCCACCGGAATGGTGCCCAACGGCGTCTCAAAAGCGCCAGCAGCCCAGACAGCGATGTCGGCCGAGCCGTTGCCGGTGTGGGTGTCGCCGACGACGGCAATGGTATGGTCGGCGCAGCCAGCCTCTTGCATGGCCCGGAACGAATGGCCGGCCACCACCCCCGAGTAGATGTAGCCAGCGTGGGGCACGATCAGGGCCAGCAACCGCCCCGGGATGGGCTCGACCACCGCCTGCTGGACGTAGGTATCCAGCACGGCACGGAGGCTGTCCGGGTCGGCAGGGTACCACCGGCCGGCACCCTCGTTCTGGTGCACGTCGGCGGGGTCGGGCGTTGACGTGGGGCGGGGAAGCGATGTAGGTGTGGCCCGGGCATCGGCGACCGGCCCAACCGTGGCTGTCGCCACGGCACTGGCAGTAGGAGACGCCGCCAGCTCGGGCGAGGGCGCCGTGCCGCAGGCCACGAGCAGGAGGATCAAGCCCAGGGCCAGTAGGCGATTCATTGCCACACCCCGGCAACCGGTGCCTGACAGTATCCGCACTGGCCGTCCACCATATGGATGGCCATCGTCGCCATACCGGCCCGCCGGATGATCATCTGGCCACAGGAGGGGCAAAAGGTATGATTCCCCTCGTGGCCGGGCACATTGCCCAGGTAGACGTAGTGGAGGCCCGCATCCAACGCCGCCTGCCGGGCCGCCTCCATCGACTCGACCGGTGTAGGGGGCAGGTTCATGAGCTGATAATCGGGATGGAAGCGGCTGAAATGGAGGGGGACGTCGGGGCCGACGGTGTCCAGCACCCATTCAACCAGCGCGCGCAGTTCCCGTGGATCATCGTTCAGGCTGGGCACCACCAGGTTGACGATCTCCAGGTGCACGCCCATCTCGTGGATGGTGCGGATGGCGACCAGTACCGGCTCCAATGTGCCGCCGCACACCTCCCGATAAAAGTCCTCGTTGTTGCCCTTGAGGTCGATCTTTATGGCATCGACGGTCCGGCACAGTTCGCGCAGCGGCTGGGTGTTGACATAGCCGGCCGAGATGACCGTATTGCGCAGCCCGGCGCGCCGGGCCAGACGAGCCGTGTCCAGCATGTACTCGTAGAAGACCATGGGCTCCGAATAGGTGTAGGCGATCGACCGGGCGCCCTGCTGGGCCGCTGCGCTGGCGATGGCCGTCGGCGGGGCATCGTAGCTCTGGAGCTCTTCGGGTGGATGTTGGGAGATATCGTGGTTCTGGCAATACTTGCAGCTCAGGCTGCATCCTGCCGTGGCCAGGGAATAGGCCAATGTGCCCGGCAAAAAGTGGTAGAACGGCTTCTTTTCGATGGGATCGACGTGCAGGGCACAGGGGTTTCCGTAGACCAGGGTGTAGAGTTTGCCCCCCCGGTTCTCACGGACGCGGCAAGTTCCTCGCTCTCCCTCGGCCAGGACGCAGCGATGGGGGCACAACGCGCAGCGAACATAGCTCCCCTGGTGGGGCACGTGGCAGTAGAGGGTGCGCGACGGTTCGGCCGGGCTGTGGCAGGAGGCGCAATCCAGACCACTGTCCAGGCCGGCCGACGCGTCGAGGCCAGTCGACGCCGCCAACCCATCATAGTAGAGCGCCTCCCGGACGTGCTCGGGCAGCGGCGGTGGGGTTGCAGCCGCTGGTGCATCTCCCGCCCACTCCCAGTCAGCCCAGAGGGCCCCAGCGCCCACGGCGCACAGCCCGACCCCCGCCAGGCCCCTCAGAAAGGTCCGTCGCGAGATCCTATCCATCCGGCTCGCTCACTCTCCAGTCCCCATAACCGGTAGCACGCTCCATCGCTGCGTTACATACAGCCCGACTCAGAACAGGCGCAGGCTCTCCAGGCCGATGGCCCGCGCCAGCCCGTCCAGGCTCAGGAACGTGACCAGGATCGAGCCCAGTCCAAGCACCGCCAGCCAGGCCAGGCGCCGGCCCTGCCAATGCGGACGCCCTCGCACATGCCAGTAGAGGACGTAGATCAACCAGACGATGAACGTCCAGACCTCTTTCAGGTCCCAACCCCAGTAGCGACCCCAGGCCACCTGTGCCCAGATCATACCAAAGATCATCGACAACGTCAATAGGGGAAACCCGGTAGCG
>JASFHU010000348.1:0-5459 GCA_050123055.1 Anaerolineae bacterium | reverse complement strand
TTCCAGCAGGTTCACTCTGCTGTAAGGTATCAAAGATTGGGGCTTTGATCTGTGCAAACCTGGAAGACCATTTCACGCCAGGTGATCCTGGACTATAGCAAATTTCTGGTTGTCGAAGAACATGCCGTGGAGCTGCCTGACGGTCAGGTCATACCGGACTGGCCCTGGGTGATCACGCCCGACTTTGTCAACGTCGTCACCGTAACCCAGGACAACCGGTTCCTCTGCTTTCGCCAGACCAAATATGGCATCGAGGGGACCTCTTATGCGCCCGTGGGTGGCTTCATGGAACCCGGCGAAGAGCCCCTCAGCGCGGCACAGCGGGAACTCTTGGAGGAGACCGGCTACGAGGCCATGGACTGGATCTCCCTGGGCAGTTACCGCGTGGATGCCAATCGTGGTGCGGGCATGGCCTATTTCTTCTTGGCCCAGGGTGCGCATCGCGTCGCAGAGGCCAATCCCGACGACCTGGAAGAGCAGGAGCTTTTGTTCCTCAACCGGGCCGAAATGGAAGCTGCGCTCGCAGATGGTGAATTCAAGGTGCTACCCTGGGCAACCATCGTGGCACTTGCACTGCGGCACATGGAGGAATAGCCTTGGACGATTCGTTATTGACAGCCCTGATCATCACCGTCGTTGGCATGACGCTTTTGTTCCTTTTCCTGGTCCTCTTTTACGGCCTGCTGGCCCTGTTGGCAGCGGTATTCAAGGACAGACCCTCGACCACCACAGAGCAAACAGCAGGTAGTGAGGGAACGGGAGACGGGAAAGGGCTCGATGGGCTGGAGGACGCGGTGCACCGAGCCGCCGTTGTGGCTGTCGCCTTGGCCCGTGCCGAGGCAGAGGAGTACTCCGGCCCTGGTGCCGTGGCTGGCTCGGAGGAAGCCGCTGCCAACTTGCCGGTCAGCGCCTGGTGGTCCCTGCATCACCAGCGCCAAGTCACCACCAACCCGGGTTCTCGGAGGAGCCGATGAAACGATACCAAATCACGGTGAACGGCCGGACCTTTGACGTGCGATTGCTGAGCGACCCCCTGCAGGATCAGGTAGAGGTGGAGGTCAATGGCGAGGCGTTCACCGTGGAAGCCAGGGCGCTGGCTCCCGAGGCGGAAACCCCAGAAGCTTTACGGCGCCCTGCAACGTCAGGCACCGCAGCCGCGACCGAAGTCAAGACCACAAAACCATCAGGCAATCGCCTAGTCGCCCCCTTGCCCGGTGCCATCAAATCGATCGCGGTTCAGCCAGGGCAGCAGGTTTCTGCTGGCGACGAGCTGTTGGTCATCGAAGCGATGAAAATGGACAACGTGATCCGCGCCACGAGGGATGCGATCATCGAAACGATCTATACAGCCGAGGGCCAGCAAGTGGCCCATGGCGAATTGATGCTGGAATACCGCGAATGAGAATCCTGCACCTGAACCACTTTGGCACGCATGCCGGGGGCGTGGAGGGCTACATAGCCGATACGTCGGCGGCTCTGATGGGGGCAGAACACCAAGCACATCTAGTGTACTTTGCTCCGGAGGGCGTCGGTGACCTGCTCCCTGGCACCACGCACGCCCCCCTGCCCGAGTGGCCTCGCCCCGCCGACCGGGCCATCGGGATCCTTGAGCGGGTCCTGGACGACTTCAATCCGGATGTGGCCTACGTACACGCCGTATACCACCCGGACCTGATCCATTGGCTGGGCCAACAGCTTCCGGCCATTGGCTACGTTCATGGCCCCTACATTGTCTGCCCTGGCTCGGCGCTCTATCTGCGTCGTAGAATGGCTGCCTGCCCGCACAGGTCTGGCCCCATCTGTTTGGTCAACGCCCAACTTGAGGATTGCTGCTGGGGGCGGAACCCTCTGGGCCATCTGCGCCTGTTGCGCCGCAGCCGCGCTTTTGCGGCGGCATACCGGGCGCTGGGTACTATTCTCGTTGGCAGCAGCTTCATGCAGCAGTTGCTGTCGAGAAATGGGATCGCACCAGACAGGATGCATCTGCTACCGCCGATGCTGAACCCGGAGCCGGTGCCCGAAGCTGTATTCGCTCAAGATTCACGAACGGTGCTGTATGCCGGACGTCTGACCCAGGAGAAAGGGATTCGCCTGCTGGTCGAGGCGCTGGCACGGATCCAGGCCGATTGGCAACTCGTGATAGCGGGCGCTGGTGAGGAACGTGGGACATGCGAAACCCTGATTGCTGAGCAAGGGTTGGAGGAGCGGGTCCACTTTGCCGGTTGGCTCAGCGAGTCGGAGTTGGCGGCAAAGCTGGGAGAGTGTGCCTGTGTGGCTGTTCCTTCGCTGTGGCCGGAGCCGTTTGGGCGCGTTGGCCCTGAGGCATTCCTGCGCGGGCTGCCGGTGGTGGCCTTTGACAGCGGCGGCATCGGCGACTGGCTGGAGGATGGGGTCACGGGCTACCTGGTGACGAGCGGTGATAGCTCGGCGTTGGGCCGTCGTCTGGAATTGCTGCTGGAGTCGCCGGCGCTTCGGTTTGAGATGGGCCAGCGTGCCCGCAAGTACGCGCTCTCAGCCTGGAAGGCGAAAGATCATGTCAGGCGGCTTTTGCAGATCTTTCGGCAGGCCGGGGCAGAGGGGTAGGGCTTACGATGCTGCCTGAACTTCCGCCTGACCATCCTCTACGGCGCTTGCCTTCCCCGGTCAAACGCGGCCTGAACAAGCTCTACTGGTTGGGCTATGACATGCTCGACTTTCTGAGCGAGGCTGCCGGCTGGATTCCCTTTCATGTGGTTCGGCTGGCCATCTACCGGCATCTGCTCCGCGTCCGCATCGGTCCGAAGACCAGCGTCCATCGAGGCTGCCGGTTCTACCGCGCCTCTGGTGTAGAGATCGGCGAGCACACCGTGGTCAACCGGGATGTAGTCTTGGATGGACGGGAGGGTCTGCACATCGGGGACAATGTCAGCATTTCGGAGGGTGTGTGCATCTTTAGTTTGGAACATGACCCGAACAGCCCGAGCTTTGAGAGTCGCGGTGCGCCCGTTACCGTGGAGGATTACGTCTTTGTGGGAGCCAGGGCCATCGTCCTGCCCGGCGTCACCATTGGCACAGGGGCCGTGGTCGCAGCGGGGGCAGTCGTGACCCGTGATGTCCCACAGTTCACAGTCGTGGCTGGAGTCCCGGCCCGGCCCATCGGCGAGAGGCAGCGCGACCTGGCCTATACGCTGGATTACCAAAAGTTCCTGGGTTAGCTTGACCAGAATTCTGTAACGGGATCTTTCCGTCGGTAACTTGTTTTGAGGGAATGATACTATCTCAGTCCCATTCTACATAAGGGAATTTGCCATTGACATGGCCCCAAGCTTGTGGTATACTGCATCACGCTGCTGGAACCTTGGGCATCGTGGCTCATGCTCCTCGTCATTGACGCAACTGCGATGCAGTGTCGCTTTATTGAGTTGGTTGTTCTCGGATAGTCCTTGCGGTATCGCCCTTGGCCAAGGTACCCGGTCAGGTGGACATCGGACATCTGGATAGGCAGCCAACTCTTTTAGTGTCGCGGGATAGAACCCTGGCACGGCACGTCGAGTCCTGGGAGTAGGGATGGCAATTAAGAAAGCAGAGATTCGAACTGGCGCGTATTACGACTCGGTGGTACTCATGCAGTTACAGCGCTCGCTGGCCGGCCTGCCTGGCGTCCAGGATGCGGGTGTGGTCATGGGCACCGAAGCGAACAAAGACATCCTCTCCCAGACCGGCTTGTTGGCGCCAGAGGCCCAGGCGGCGGCGGCTGATGATCTGGTCATCGTCGTCCAGGCTGACGACAGCTCCACCGCCGAAGCTGCACTGGGAAAGGTCGATGGGTTCCTCACCCAACGTCGCGGGGGTGTCGAGCAGGACTACCTGCCCAAGAGCTTGGAGTCTGCGGCCCAAATGCTACCCGATGCTCAGTGGGTACTCATCTCTGTGCCGGGCCGCTACGCTGCGGGCGTTGCCCGCCAGGCGTTGCGCCTGGGCAAGCACGTGTTTCTCTACAGCGATAACGTCTCTGTGGACGACGAGCTCTCGCTGAAACAGATGGCCGCCGAGAAGGGCCTTCTGGTGATGGGACCGGATTGCGGCACGGCTATCGTCAACGGGGTCGGCCTGGGCTTTGCCAACAAAGTCCGGCGCGGTCCCATCGGCCTGGTTGCTGCATCGGGAACAGGATTGCAGCAGGTCAGCGCGCGCATCCACCAGTTGGGAGCGGGCATCACCCACGCTCTCGGCACCGGCGGTCGAGACCTTTCCAAAGCGGTGGGAGCAGTGACGGCTCACCAGGGGCTCGAACTCCTGAGCCGTGACCCCGCGACCCGGGTCATCGTCCTCATCTCCAAACCACCCTCCCCAAGAGTGGCCGCCGGGCTGCTGGAGGCTGCCCGGTCGGCCAGCAAACCCGTCGTCGTGGATTTCATCGGCTATTGCCCGCCAACTCGCCAGGTAGACAACCTCCATTTTGCCAACACATTTGACGAGGCTGCAGCCCTGTCGGTGGCGCTGGCAACGACCGGCGATGCGGATCTGGATAAAAGTCTCCCCGGCCGGCCACAGGCACAAGAAATTCCCAAAGGCAGCGAGTTGGAACAATTTGCAGCAGGACAGCAGTATCTGCGGGGGCTCTTTTCCGGGGGAACGCTGGCCTATGAAGCGCTGCTGCTGCTGCAGGATTATGTGCCGGCGGTCTATTCCAATGTTCCACTGGAGAAGGAATACCGCCTGGCCAACTCACTGACCAGCCAGGCGCACACGATCGTCGACCTGGGGGAGGACGAGTTCACGGTGGGTCGTCTGCACCCGATGATGGACAATGACCTCCGCATCCGGCGGCTGGAGCAGGAAGCGGAGGATCCAGAGGTGGCCGTCATCCTGCTGGACGTCGTGTTGGGTTACGGCGCACACCCGGACCCGGCAAGCGAGCTGGCACCGGCCATCGCCCAGGCCTGCTCATCGGCCCGGAAGGCCGGGCGTCACCTGGCGGTGATGGCCATCGTCGTCGGCACCGACGAGGATCCGCAGGACCTGAGCGCCCAGATCGAGCAACTCGAGAGCGCGGGGGCGCAGGTCGAGACGAGCAACGACCTTGCCGTGCGCCGCGTCGGGCGGCTGCTACGAAGGCTCAATCCGTCACCCACGCTCCAGCAATCGGCCTCCGTGGATCTGGCAGCCTTGCAGCAGCCCCTGGCGGCCATCAACGCCGGTCTCGAGTCCTTTGCCGAAAGCGTGGTGGCTCAGAGCGCCGAGGCGATCCAGGTCGACTGGCGGCCCCCGGCCGCTGGCAACGAGCGGTTGATGGCCATCCTGGAGCGGATGAAGGGGGGATAGTGATGAAAGAGTTCGTATCCGCTTGCGTACAGATTGCTGTCACCCCCAACGATGTGCAGGCGAACGTCGACAAGGGCGTAGCCTGGCTGGAGAAGGCAGTCACAGAGTACGACGCGGAGCTGGTCGTATTCCCCGAGACTGCAACGACCAGCTTT
>JASFHU010000347.1:0-5464 GCA_050123055.1 Anaerolineae bacterium | reverse complement strand
CCTCCATGAACGACATGCACATCTTGACGCCCTCGTAAGCGTCATCGGTATAGGCATCAGAGCCCACCGCCTCTTGCCAGCGATCGTCCACCGGCAAACCGCCCAGGATGACCTTGACCTGGTCGCGCAGACCGGCTTCGGTCAGCGCTTCAATGGTCTGCATCATTGGCTCCACGGCCATGGTCAGGATACCCGACATGCCCAGAATGTGGGCGCCGTCGCGCTTGACGTGCTCGATAAAGGTTGCCGGCGGCACGTCGATGCCCAGGTCGTTCACCTCGAATCCGGCGTTGCGCGCCAGGGCGACAAAGATGTTCTTGCCGATGTCGTGCAGATCTCCCTCGACCGTGCCGACCACGATCTTGCCCACCGCCTGGCGCTCGCCGCTGCTGGCTTCGAGGGCGGGTTCCAGGATCTCCAAGGCCTGCTTAAAGATCTCGGCCGCAAAGACCAGGTCGGCCAAGAAATACTCCTGGCAGCTATACTTTTCGCCGACGATGTTCATCCCTTCGCTCAGGGCGTCAAGAATTGCCTGCGCGCTCTCGCCGGTAGCGAGTGATGCATTGACCTGGTCCAGGGCGGCCTGCTCCTCCATCTCGACCAGGGATTCTGTCAGTGATTGAAGCTTGCTCATGTTTCCGTGCTCCTTTCTTTTCCAAGCATGCGGTTAGTCGCCGTGCGGCGGCGCGCCATGACTGGGTGGAGGTCCACCAGGCGGTCCACCTGCGCCGGGCGGTGGACCGGGGGCCACACCCCACGCTCCCATGAGCATAAAGAAAGCCATCTGTGCCTGTTCCCCGACCTGGCCGAACATCATGCGCGCCAACAGCTTGTTCCGTTCGGGAGGCGGCATCCGGCCGATGGCCCTGCCTCGTTCCTTTTCCTTCTCTAGCATAATGCGGTCTCCTTTCGTTTCCTGTAGGGGAAGCCTTTCCATTGCCCTACGAGCTTGCATCGCGATAGATTTTGTTGAGCAATCGTTTTAGTTCCGCCACCTCCTTTTCACTCAGGCCCCCGGTCGCCCTTGCGAGGACCCGTTCGCGAAGGGGCGCCACCTGTAGAGCAAGATGACGCCCCTTGTCGGTCAATGTGATGCGATTCACCCGGAAATCTGAGGGGTCTTGGGCCCGGTCAATCAGACCGGCCTCTTCGATGCGGGCCAGCATGCGGGCAAGCGAGGTCTGGTCCATGTTCACGCGATCCGCCAGGCCGATCTGGGAGACGTCATCTGCCTCGCAGAGAGCATTCAATACCTGGAATTGCCGGTAGGTAATGCCCAGCGGTTCCAGGCGCGACATCAGCGCCTGCCGCATGGCCCGATGCGTCCGTGCCATCAAAAAGCCGAGATCATCCTCCAGCTTGAAGGCCATAGGCTCTCCTCCAGTCGTTGCTGTAGCAATCATTGCTGTAGCAACGATTATATGATACCATGGAATCGGCCAGAAGTCAAGCGTGCATTCCGTGCCCTCCCGTTCGAAATCATACGCTTGCTCACCCGGTTCTCCTGTGCTATACTGGGAGCCACGGGAAGCAAAGGGCACAGCCATCTGGGTCAGCTAGGCTAAAGAACCGCCAAACACGATAGCGAGGAATAGGCTATGCAGAACGTTTTGAACGAAGCCCGGATCGAGAAAGGCGCGCGCATCGGCAAGATCGCGACCTTTGCCGGGCTGGGATTTCTCGGGGCGGGGCTCGTCATCTCCCTGGTATTGCAGGCATCCAGTCTGATCTGGATCTCGTTCGTCTGCCTGCTGCTGGGGCTGTTGGTCTCCACCATCGGCACCATGAACATGAACCGCTGGGTGCGCGAGCCCAGGGCCGACCAGGCCCTGGGCCAGGCGCTGAAGGGCTTTGACGACCGCTACCGGTTGTACAACTACTACCTGCCTGCCCCCCACGTGCTCCTGAGCCCGCAGGGCCTCACTGTGATCACAGCGCTGGGACAGGATGGGGTGATCCGCTTTGAAGAGGGCAAGTTCCACCGCAATTTCAGCCTGCTGCGCGTCCTGCGCTTTATGGCCGAAGAGGGCATGGGCAAGCCCTTTGCCGAGGCCGACGGACAGGTAGCGGCCGTGCAAAATCTGTTGGACGAGGAGGGCTTGGGGGACGAGGTAGAGATCCAGAGCGTGGTCCTGTTCTACAGCCCTCGCGCCGAGTTGCAGGTTTCCGCTCCGCCGCGCCCAGTGACCAATACCAAGGGGCTCAAGAAAGCCATTCGCAAAGTGCAGGGCCAAGAGCTTTCTGATGAGCTGTACCTGCAGATCGGCACCCTCTTTGACCGTGACGTCGTGTGGGATTAGTTCAGTCGAAAAAAGGTCCCATGAAGGTTCTGGTCACCGGCGCGACCGGCCGCATCGGCAGCGTGGCTGTCAGGAGATTACTGGAGCGCGGCGACAGGGTACGGGCCTTTGTGCTGAGCGCCGATCCCACGCTACCTCGCCTCGATGGCCTGGATGTGGAGATGGTCAGGGGCAACTTGGCCACCGGTGAGGGCCTGGCCGAGGCCTGCCGGGGCGTAGACGCCGTCCTCCACCTGGGAGCCCTGATGGCCTATGCCGCAAGCGACCACCAGCGGCTCTTTGAGATCAATCTGCAGGGCACCTTCCACCTGCTGCAAGCAATTCTGGACGGGGCGCCAGAGATCCGGCGCCTTGTCCTGGCCAGTACCGATGCTGCCTATCCCGCCGCCGCCCCCGCCTACAGGCCGGTGGATGAAGATCACCCTCTGCAGCCCGACACCTTTTACGGCCTGACCAAGCAGGCGACGGAAGTGATGGGCGAATACTATCGCCGGCAGCTTGGCCTGCCGGTGGCTCGGGCGCGTTTCTGCTACACTCTGGCGCCTGAGGAGATCGTCGATCCCGATAATCCGGTCTGCAGCTCGCTGTTCTACCTCGGCGCACGGCTGTCGGGCCTGAGGGCGCGGTCTGACTTGACGCCAACGGAAAAGGCAGACCTGGAGACATTAACGCGCCTGGAGCCTGCAGACGGCTCCCACCGCCTCCTGATCCCCTACGGGGAGGATGGCTCCCCCTGGACCTTTACCCTGTGTCACGTGGAGGACCTGGTGGACGGGATCCTGTTGCTGTTGGACAAAGAGGTCGCAGTTGGCGAGGTGTTCAACCTGGGACCGGCTGCCCCCTTTGCCCTGGATGCGGCCATGAAGGTCCTGTCGGAGCGAACGGGCATCCCCTACGTGGAGGCCCGTCTGGGCGGGCCGGCCCTCGACTACCGGGTGGACGTCAGCAAGGCCCGGGCCGTGCTCGGTTATGCGCCCAGGCACGACATCCTGGCCATCATCGACCAGGCGGCAGCGTCGATGGGCAGGGACGGCTAGTGGACCGCGGTCGACCGCGGTCCACTAGCGAGTTGTTGTGTCTAACGGGCTGTCGGAGAAGGGCACGATTTTTGTTTGTAGTGGCGCGCCGACCAGTGGTCGGACTCAGTCGCTTTTTGGACGGCTGAAGCCGTCACTACGAACCCTCTCAGACAAACTGCTAGGGCAATATTCTATCCAGGTCCAGCAGCAGATCCCGCAGGGCCCGCGTGATGCTTTCCAGCTTGGCCAGGTCGACGAGCTCCGGGCGGTCCTTGTCTGTGTGAGTGACGTGGGTCGAGAGCTCCATGAGCCGGTCCGACGTGATGGCCATCGCCGGAACCTGGTTCTGGATAAAGATGCTGTGATCGCTTTGGTACCACGGCTCCCCCTCGACTGTGTCCTCCCGAGATGAGAAGGCCCGCCGTATCGCGGTGGCGATCTCGTCCGGGCAGCCGTACAGCGAGTAGGCGGTCTGGCCTTCGCGGTAGCCTGCCAGGTCGAGGTTGATGGCCAGCACGATCTCGGAAAATCTATCCCGGTTGTGGCTGATGTATTGCACCTCTCCGGCCGCCGAATAGTGGTCCTCGCCGTTCAGGGCCACGATCTCCAGGCCGAGGTCGCCCGTGTAGCCCGCCATTAGCTCGGCCAGCAGCAGGAGTATCACAACGCCGGTGCCGTTGTCGAGCGCGCCGGGGGTGCCATCCTTGGCATCGATGTGCGCGCATATCACGGCCCGGCCGGGCGCCGGGTCGCCTTTCCGGGCGATGACGTTGCAGCCCGTGGCCGGGATCCGCTCCGCCTCGATCTCGAGGGTCAACTCCCGCCCTGCATAACTCGCCAGCCGCTCCCCTTCCTGGTCCGTCATATAGACCGACGGAATGTCGAAATCGCCATCTACGATGAGGGGGAAAGGGTACATGCCCCCGGCCAGCTCCGGATTGCGCGAGGTAGCGGCGACGATGGCCCGTGGCGCCCTGGTCTCTAGCAGGCGTACGATCTGTTTGTGGTGGTCCGGGTTGTAAAAGTGAAAGTTCTTGGGCATCAACTGTTCCTTGGCCAGGTCCCCCTGCACCAGCAATATCTTGTCCAGGGCGTCAATGGCTTCCAGCTCCTCAATCGTCGACACAACCGCCAGCGGGGCGCGCGCCCGGCAGCCCAGGGTGTAGGGACTGGGGAGCACCGCAAACGGTTCGCCCTCCAGCGTGAGGTGTGCGCCGCCCTGGGTCCAGTCGAGGCACTCAAACTCCGGACATTGGGTATCAAAGCCGAATGAGGCTATGGTCTGGGCAAAAAACTCGGTTGCGGCGCGATTCCCCGGGCGGCCAACGCGCCTCCCGGGCAGCTCCAGGCATAGGCTGTGTAGGAGCATCCCTGCTTTCTCCGTCAGGTGACTGGTCATCCCCACCCCTCCGCTCTCTCGATCTTGAACACCACAGGCTTGATGCCATCGGTGCAACAGGTAATGAACATGTTCTCATCCTTCATCCAGGTGCCGAAACTGCCCCGCGTCATCAAGATCATGATGACCTTGTGGATGTCATCCCAGGCCCAGTCACAGGCAAAGTCCTCCGGTCGTTCGGCCAGGTACCTGACGATGAACTCCTGTCCTTCGCTGAAAAAGGGACAGGGCCCCTTGTGCACGTCCGGCCGACGATATTCCTCGGCCAGATCCTGGTGGTACAGCGTCTTCAAGACTGTAATCTTGCATGTGGGCCACACGTGCATGGCATGCCTCCTTGCTTCCTTTCGTCTTCTTGTTTAGACCGTACGGCCTGGTCGCTACCGAAACTGTATCGAGTAAAGGTCGGCGTCCTGCAGCACAAACCGCAGGCGCACCGGCTTGCCGGCCAGATCGCCTACGCCAGCGCCGTGGCGCCAGCGGACAAGCCCTTCGATCTCGTCGCCGACGAGGGGCCGGCAATCGGGCAGGCTGTAGCGAGGCACGGCCTGGCCGTCGGGCGACTGGACCTCGACACGAACGCTCCCGGCGGCCGAGGTGCTATAGTTGAGAACCAACTGGCGGCCGGAGAAGCGAAGCACCCGGGTCACCATCTCCCCGCCGGCGTACCCGGCGTTGAGCGATGCAAAGCCGTCGGTCCGCAGGGTATAGCGCTGGCCGCCCGGCGCGTGATAGATCGACATCTC
>JASFHU010000346.1:0-5483 GCA_050123055.1 Anaerolineae bacterium | reverse complement strand
CGAGGAGATCGAATTGAACGTCTGGGAGCGCAACCTGGGCGCCATTGCTTTCTACGAGCATCTGGGCTATACTACCGTGAGGCGGAGAATGGTACGCAATGTTAGACCTCCGAACCCTTCCCAGGGTTCGGAGGTCTGGTCTGACACTGAAGGAGACTCGGAATGAGACGAACCATGGGTCTGTTGAACGTACTCCTGATCCTGGCCCTGCTCCTGGCGGCCTGCGGCGAGCAACCCGAGCCCACCCCCACCACGCCGCCCACTGCAGAACCCACCGCTCAGCCCACCGTCGAACCCACCGCCGAACCCACCGCCGAGCCGGAACCCCAGACCGATGAGGCTCCCCTCTACCTGTCCATCATCTGGCACCAACACCAGCCGGTCTACTACAAGGACCCCGAGACCGGCGTCTACCAGAAGCCCTGGGTCCGGCTCCACGCCGCTAAGGATTATGTGGACATGGCCGCCATCCTGGAGGACTATGCCGAGATCCAGGCCACTTTCAACCTCACTCCCTCCTTGCTGCGCCAGCTCCAGGATCTGGAAGCGGGGGCCACCGATCTCTACGCGGTGCACACCATGGTCCCCGCCGCCGAGCTGACCGACGAGCAAAAGGCCTTTATCCAGGAACGCTTCTTTGACATCAACCCCAAGATCATTGCCCGCTTCCGCCGCTACCAGGAGATTGCCGACGACCGGGCCAACTGGGAGAGCTGGGACGAGGCCACCTGGCGCGACCTCCAGGTCCTCTTTAACCTGGCCTGGACCGACCCCGACTGGCTGGCCGAGGAGCCCCTGGCCGGCCTGGTGGCCAAGGAGCGGGACTATGCCGAGGAGGACAAGACCGTCGTCCTCGATGCCCACGCTGATCTCGTAGCGGCCGTGATCCCCTTGCACAAGCGCCTGCAGGACGAGGAGCGGATCGAGATCACCATGACCCCCTTCTTCCACCCCATCCTGCCGCTGCTGCTCGACAGCAACCTGGCCTCCGTCGCCGTGCCCGACATCGAGCTGCCCCCCCGCTACACCTACGGCTTTGACGCCGTCGAACAGATCCAGATGGGCGTCGACTATTACACCAAGCTCTTTGGGCGGCCGCCGCTGGGCATGTGGCCCGCTGAGGGCGCCGTGTCGCAGGATATCGTGGGCATGGTCGCCCGCGCCGGCCTGCTGTGGATGGCAAGCGACGAGGAGGTCCTGGCCCGCAGCCAGGACCAGACCGCCTTTGCCCGCAACTCGCAAGAGGTCGTCCAGGAGGCCGATACCCTCTACCGGCCCTACATCGTCAGCAGCCGCGGCGACCAGATGTATATCATTTTCCGGGACAAGGTGATCAGCGACAAGGTCGGCTTTACCTACAGCGGCGTCAGCGGTACCGCCGCGGCCCGGGATTTCGTCGACCGTATCCTGGCCATCCGCGACCAACTGGCCGCCGAGGGCGCCGAGGGTCCTAATCTGGTCAGCGTCATCCTGGACGGTGAGAACGCCTGGGAGCACTATGACAACGACGGCAAGGAATTCCTCCACACCATGTACCAGTTGCTCGAGGAGGAGCAGGCCAGGGGCACCATCCGTACCATCACGCCCGCCGATTACGTCACCCAGTTCCCTGAGCAGCCCGAGCTGGAGAACCTGTGGGCCGGGAGCTGGGTCAGCCCCGACTATTTGACCTGGATCGGCGAGGACGAGGAGAACCGCGCCTGGGACTACCTGGGCCGGGTGCGGTCCGCGGTCGAGAAGAAGAAACACACGCTGGATGAGGAGACCCTGGCCGAGGTCATGGACGCCATCTATACCGCTGAGGGCAGCGACTGGTTCTGGTGGTACGGCGCCGACCAGAACAGCGGCGACGATGGCAGCTTTGACCTGCAGTTCCGCCAGACGCTGATGCGCGTCTACGAGGCCATGGGCGACCCGGTACCCACCTTTCTCAAGATCCCGGTCATCCCCCAGCAGGCCCAGCCCCCCGAGGCCGGCGTGTCGGCCCTCATTACGCCCCAAGTCGACGGCCAAGGTGAAGACGCCGAGTGGGAAGGGGCCGGCTACTACCTGGAGGAGGGCGGCGTGCAGGCAAACCCCAACCAGGTCGCCAGCCAGCTATGGTACGGCTTTGACCAGGAGAACCTTTATCTGCGCCTCGACGCCCGCCGCCCCTGGGCCGGCGTGGGCGACGAGACCCGGGTCGGCTTCTACCTGACCCGGCCCGGTGGCGGCCCCGAGATCCCCTTCAGCCGCATCGGGGGCGAGGAGACCTTGCTCGGCTTTGGGGCCCAAGCCCTGGTGGAGGTGACCATCCCCGGCGAGGGCGCCACCCTCTACCTGGCCGACGACCAGGGCAAGTATGTCCAGTCTGCCACCGGACTGCCGGCCGCGGTTTCCGGCAACACCCTGGAGGTAGCCATCCCCTACGCCGAGTTTGGCAAGCCCGACGCCGGCGATACCTTCAAGCTGCGGGCTGTCATCAGCGAGGACGAGCAGCGAGACATCCAGGTCGTGCCCGGCGCCGGTCCGGCCGCCCTGGTGGTGCCCGACCTGGGGCTCACCACGCCGGTCCTGACCATCGCCGACCCGGAGGGAGACGACTATGGCCCTGGCAGCTACGCCTATCCCCTGGACGGGGTCTTTGGTTCCCGGGCCTACGACCTGGTCGAGTTTGCGGTGGCCGAGGATGACAACAACCTCATTTTCCGCTTCACCTTTGGCGGGCCGCTGAACAACGACTGGGGCGCGCCCAACGGCATGGGCATCCACACCCTGGACGTCTATATCGACGCCGCTGAGGGCGGCGCGCGCAAGCTGCTGCCGGGCCGTAATGCTGCGCTTGCTGACGGAAGCGGGTGGGAGTTTGCTGTCTGGGCCGAGGGCTGGACACCCGGCCTCTATGGCCCGCCCGGCGACGACGCCCCCGAGCCGCTGCCCATCGGCGACGCCAACACGCTAAACATCATCAGCGACCCGGGCCAGAGCAAGATCACCATCCGCCTGCCCAAAAAGGTCCTGGCTGAGAGCCTGGGCCTCGATCCGGCGGCGGTCGATGCCGCCTCCTGGGGCTACCTGGGCGTGGTGATGAGCCAGGAGGGCTATCCGGCCAGCGGGGTGTGGCGCGTCCGCGACGTGGAGCCGGTGGCCCAGCAGTGGCGCTTTGGCGGCGCACCGGCCAGCAGCAACCACACCCGGATCATCGACGTCGCCTACCCGGCCGGCTTTGCACCCAGCCAGGAGGAGGCGCTGGGCGCCTTCCCCCTCTCGCAGGAGGGCGACATGGATGCCCTGGGCGCCGACGACTTTGCCCAACTGCCGCTGGTGACGATCGAGTAGGGCGGTGTGGGAACTAGGGCCACGAATTGGAAGAATGGACGAATTCTGATGGGCGACCGCTCTCTTGAACGGCGGTCTCCCAACCGATTCCCATCGGCCCGAGCCTTGACAAGAGGAGAGAACGACCATGACCATCCCGACCATCACAACGCCGCGCCTGGTGCTCCGGGCGTTTACCACGGAGGACGTTGAGGCCCTGTACCACATCCTGCGCGGAGAGGACGTGCTCCGCTACTTTCCGCCCATGGAACCCCCGCCCCGGGAGCGAGTACGAAAGATGGTCTCCGGCCTGCTCAAGCACTGGGAGACACGCGGCTATGGCCTGTGGGCCGTTGAGTCACCGTCCAGCGGCCAGTTGATGGGCCGTTGCGGCCTGCAGTGGCTGCCGGACACCGAAGAGGTGGAGGTGGACTATATCCTGGGCCGGCCGTTCTGGGGCCAGGGATTCGCCACCGAGGCGGCGCGGACCAGCTTGCGCTACGGCTTTGAGGAGCTGGAGCTCGAGCGCGTGGTCGGCATCGCACATGTGGAGAACATTGCCTCGCAGCGGGTGATGGAAAAGCTGGGTATGGCGCGCCTGGAGCAAAGGGAGTTCTTTGGCATCCCCTGTTACCGCTATGCCGTGGAGCGTTCAGCCTTCGAAGAGGCATCCGGTTCATGGGAGAACGACGCTCCGGAGCGTTAGGCCGCCGGTGAGAGCGAGAGATCTGGCGATCTCTCGCGAGCCGGTCAAAGGGGGTCACCAGTTCTCGCGCCCCCCAAATTTGTGCGACAGCCATCGTGAAATTTACTATAGACTTGACATCTGTTCAAAGGAGTGGTATACTGGTCAGGATGCGTTAGCATCCGAAATGGCGACACCCAGCCAGCCAGATAGCTGGGGCCATTTGGGGATCCACTGCACTCAAACAGCTGCCCTCTTGCCTCATCGTCGGTCAATTGGCAGTTACTAACCTTGCTCAACAGTTGTGATGGTTGGGCCAAGCCCTATTCTGGGGTTGTTGATGTACAACTGACGGTCCTCCCTTGCTCCAGCCGTCAGTGGGACATGAATGGAGACTTTTGTCCCATGCTAAATGAGCCTCGAAGCCCACTAGCGAGCGCATCATTGAGGCGCCTGGCGACCATGGCAGGACTGATCCTGTCCCTGGCCATCGTTGGCGGCCTGGTCGCCTCCGCCCCGGATGCCGTCGTGGCCCAGGATCCGCTCACGGAAGCCATCGAGGTACGCGTCGCCGCCAGCACCGATGATGCCGAAGAGGCGCCTGATGGTGGCATGTACCTGAGCAGTTCCGACCTTGAGTTGGTGTATGATGGCGGCAACCAGACGGTGGGTATGCGCTTCAACGGGGTCCATATCCCCCAGGGAGCACCCATCGTCAACGCGTATCTCCAGTTCCAGGTGGATGAGACAGGTTCGATCGAGACGTCCCTGACGATTGCTGGTCAGGATGCGGATAATGCCGCGACATTTGCCTCGTCCGATTTCGACATCTCGTCGAGGCCTCGGACGGCGGCCACTGTGGCCTGGTCGCCAGCGCCCTGGCTGCTGAAGGGGGAAGCGGGTCCCGATCAGCGCTCGCCTGATATCGCCTCTGTGATCCAGGAGATCGTGGACCGGCCCGGCTGGGTCAGCGGCAACTCGCTGGCCATCATTGTGACCGGGACTGGCGAGCGGGGGGCTGAGTCGTACAACGGGGATCCAGCCGGCGCGCCCTTGCTGCGTGTGGAGTATGTGGCCGGTCAGCCCCCGGTGACCACCATCAGCGCCCCCCTTGATGGCGCGACCTTTACTACCGAGGACCTCATCACCTTCAGCGGCAGTGCTACTGACCCCGAAGATGGCGACGTGACGGCGAGCCTGTCGTGGGTGTCCAACCTCGACGGCCCCCTCGGCAACGGTGGGATCTTTACCCACCCCGGCCTCTCGGCGGGGGTGCATACCATCACGGCGACGGCGATCGACAGCGGGGGCTGGACCGGTTCGGACCAGATCACCATCACGGTGACGAGCCCGAGTGGCAACCTGTCGCCCGTCGTCTCGGCCGGGCCGGATCAGGCCATTGGCCTTTTTGACGTTGCCATCCTGGATGGGACCGTCAGCGACGACGGCTTGCCAGACCCGCCCGCGGTGGTGACCACCACCTGGCACCAGGTGAGTGGAC
>JASFHU010000345.1:0-5487 GCA_050123055.1 Anaerolineae bacterium | reverse complement strand
TACCGGCTTTGTCCAGCTGACGCCAGAGCAGATGGCCCGCACGCGGCTGGTACGCAACCTGGCACCGCTGGCCGACTGCTTTGTCTGCGAGGCCATCGCCGCGGCCCACCGCTCGGCGCCTTCACTGGTCGGTTTTGCCGAGGTACTCCCGGCGGCCGGCGGGCGCCTGTTTGTGGACGAGCTCAATGCCCTGACCCGCATCAAAGAGTCGCCGGCGTCGCCCTGCGTATTCTTGCTGGGTGGCAGCCGCATCGCCGATGCCTTTAGCATGATGAAGCAGGTGCTCGGAACAGGTACCGCTGATCGGATTCTCACCGGTGGTCTCACCGGCGAGGTGATGCTGCTGGCCCAGGGGTACAATCTCGGCGCGCCGACCGAAGGCCTGATCCAGGACAAGGGACTGGCTCCCTACATTGCCCAGGCGCGGGACCTGTTGGCTGCCCACGGCGACCGGATCCTGGCGCCCCTGGACTTTGCGGTGAAGCAAGAGGGCCGCCACGAAATCGGGCTGGCTGATCTGCCGTCCGACCAACTCTTGGTGGACATTGGCGCCCGCACCATCGCCCGCTACACAGAGGCGATCCAGACGGCGGCCACCATCTTTGTCAACGGTCCGGCCGGTGTGTACGAGGAGCCGGTGAGCGCGACCGGCACCGAGAAACTGTGGGCGGCAGTCGCTGCCGCGCCGGGCTATTCTGTCATCGGCGGGGGGGATAGCGTGGCCGCAGCCGGCCGGTTCGGGGTGCGGGACCAGATGAGTTACGTCTGTACCTCGGGAGGGGGCATGGTACGCTACCTCTCCGGCCAACCCCTGCCCGTCGTCGAGGCGCTGCGCCGGGCTGCAGACCGGCAGGCGGGTTTGGGGACCCCTTCCATGTCCACCACCAGTTGACAAAACGGGCCAACTCCGGTACACTCCAAGCTGCCGATCAGGCCGCGGCCGAAGGGGCCCGGTACGATGGTTCAAGCATAGCATGAGCGTGGAAATGGAACAGGTCCAACCCGCAAGCAGCCGTCTCTGGGAGGTGGACGCCGTCCGCGGCATCGCCATCATCCTGATGATCTGTTACCATTTCATCTTTGATCTGAGCTATTTTGGCGCTTATTCGGGCTATATGCTTTCTACCCCCTGGCAGCTCTTTGCCCGAAGCATCGGCACCACCTTTATCTTTGTGCTGGGCGTCTCGCTGACCCTGAGGTACAACCATCTGAGGCCCAAGCTGGACCAGAAGCAGTTGTTTTACAAGTTCCTGGTGAGGGGCGTCAAGATCTTCGCCTGGGGCATGGTGGTCACTGTGGTGACCTACTTTCTAATCGGGTATGGTTTCGTCCTCTTTGGCATCTTGCACCTTCTGGGTCTGGCGACCATCTTGGGCTACCCCTTTCTGCGTTCGCGCTGGGCGAGCCTGGTCGCCGGCATCCTGGTCATCGGGGTGGGCATCTATATCACCCGTATCTTGTTGCCATCCCCCTGGCTGCTCTGGCTAGGTGTGCGACAACTCGGCCGCTACATGGTTGACTATTACCCGATCTTTCCCTGGTTTGGCATCGCCCTGCTGGGGGTCTTTGTGGGACTCACCCTCTACCCCGGCGGGATTCGCGGCTTCTCACTTCCCGATCTGTCGGAAAAGACCCCCATCCGCGGCCTGACCTTCTTGGGCCGCCACTCACTGCTCATCTACCTTGTCCACCAACCCATCCTGCTGGCCATCCTGTTCGTGGTGGGCATTGCCTCCCTTTAGCGTTTCCAGAAATCTGCCCCAGGGTGTGGGGACCGTTAAGCAAGAGCTGGAGAGTGGCATGACCGCGGGCAGAACCCCAGAAACCTACATGCGACAGGCCCTGGCCCTGGCCGGCGAAGCCCTCGACCGGGGCGAGTTTCCCATCGCCGCCATCGTGGTCCTCGATGATCGGATCATCTCCCGGGGAACCGCGTCCGAAGAGGGGGAGAAGCGTTTTCTGGGACACGCCGAGCTGGTGGCGCTGGAGCAGGCCGACCGGCTGGGACTGTCCCTTGCCCAGCGGCGCGAGGCCAAGCTGTTCACCACCCTCGAGCCCTGCCTGATGTGCATGGGCGCGGCCATGTCTTTTTTCCTGGGCGAGATCTATTTCGCGCTAGAGTCGCCCGGCGATGGCGCCGTCGACTTGGTCAGCGCCTGGGCCCGGAAGGAAGAGGACATCCCCGGCTACCAGCTCCCCAAGATCAGGGACGGCCTGCTGCGGCAGGATAGCATCCGGCTCTTTGCCGAGTATGTCTCGCGGCGCCCACCTGGTCCCAGGCGAGACTGGGCTGAGACATTGACAAGGTTGGGCTGATCTCCTGTCCAGAATCCGCGGTGAGATCGACGAGCGAGCCCTCCGACGATCTAACATTGTAGCGACTCCTCCAGAAAAAAACGCCCTCTCATCGACAAAAAGCTTTGAATATGTGAAATCCCACTTGACAACACGCCCAAAGTGTGGTACAATTTTCCTTGGTGAAATAAATTTCAGCCCGGGTACTGAGGAGAGCAATGATCGCTATCCCGATGCTCCAGGTAGCTCTGGACTACATCTCTTTGCCGCCGGCACTGGCCATGGCCCTAAAGGTCGCAGACGAGGTCGACATTATCGAGATCGGCACGCCCCTGTGCAAGGCGGCGGGGGTTGAGGCCATCCGGGCCGTCCGCGAGGTGTGCCCGGACAAGCTGATCCTGGCCGACTTCAAGTCGCCCGACGTGGGCGGCCTGGAAGCGCAGATGGCCTTTGATGCCGGCGCCGACATGGTGACTGTCATCGGTGGCGCAGCGCTGGCCACGGTCGAGTCGGCCCTCCGCGTCGCTCAGGAGCGTGGGAAAGAGATGCTCATGGAGCTCACCGGCGTCCGGGACATCATTGCTCGGGCCGAGGAGTGGCGCGAGATCGGCGTCGAGCGGATGGTCTACCACCGGGGCTGGGACGAACAGGCATTCGACCGGCAGTGGGCCCCCGAGGACCTGGTGGTCATTCGCCAGCTCATCGACATGGGTTTCCGCATCACCGTCACCGGCGGCATCACCGTGGAGTTGCTCCCCTTCTTCCAGGAACTGCCCGTGTCTGTCATCATCGCCGGTCGGGCCATCCACCAGGCATCCGATCCGGCAGCCTCGGCTCGCCAGATCAAGAGTACCATCACCCGATTGTGGGGTGGTGCTGGCGCAGACCTGGCCGCCGGCCCTTCCTTTGCCGATACCGCAGCCAAGGCCCTGCGCTTTGGCGTCAGCGAAATGGGCTTGTGGCTGACCGTGGATGGGCGGGACTGCCCCGGCTGCGATTCTTCCCAGCGATTCTGTCAGCGCACCAGGACGAGCATCTATTGTCCTCCAGGTGTCACAGCCAGCGATGTTGTGCAGGGGATCGGACGGCACTTTGGTCAAAGCAGCGCCTTTGGCATAGAGTCGTCCGACGTCTTTTTCCTCGATCCGGCGCTCCTCTCCAATCCGTCTGCAAGCCGGGTTATTGAACTGTTGCGGGCCATGGGCAAAGCACTGCAGGAACTCGGCTGCGGCATAGACCTCAGCACGGGCATCGCAACCGCAAACCAAGCATTTGGTAGCTTTTAGTGAGGATAGGAGGATAGAGCCATGACAACGACAGTGCCTGCTACGGCCCTGGGCATGGTAGAGACGAGGGGGTTGGTGGCCTCGATCGAGGCCGCCGACGCCATGAGCAAGGTGGCCTATGTGAAGGTCACCTGCCAGGAGGAGATCGGGGGTGGCTATGTGACCATCATGGTCCGCGGCGAGGTTGGCGCTGTCCAATCCTCGGTGGACGCCGGGGTCGCTGCTGCCAAGCGAGCCGGCGAGTTGGTCGCGGCCCACGTGATCGCTCGCCCCCATCCCAGTGTGGAAAAACTGATACCCCAGGGGCCTGCCAAGGTCATCCGGGCTTTGGCCGACTAGGGCGCGGCGCCGGGAAATCGAGGGAAATAAGCCTATGGAACTCAGGACCTACATTCTCATCGACAGTATGCAGCCCCAGTACGCGGCCCTCACCGGGGTGCTCCTTTCTGGTGACGTGCCCGTGGAAGGTATGGCCGAGGTCTTCATGGAGCTGGCCCCGGCCAGCGACGTCTATGAAGTCCTGGACGCTGCCCTCAAGACGACAGACGTGCGGCCTGGCCTGTTGCGCGTGGAGCGCGAGTTTGGCACGCTCGAGATTCACAGCTTTTTCCAGGAAGATGTGCAGGTCGCTGGCCGCGAGGCCCTGGCCAAGTTCGACCTCACGGAATTGGATCGCTGGAAACCGGAGGTGGTGTCGGTCAAGACCGTCAGCAATATGGACGCCTACGAGGCCCAGCTTGTCAACCGGATGGCCCGTGGAGGCCAGTTGCTCAAGGGCCAGACACTGTGCGTCATCGAGGTGTCGCCCGCGGCCTATGTGATGCTGGCAGCCAACGAGGCCGAAAAGGCGTCCAACATCACCCTGATCCACTACCAGCCGTCCGGCCGGTACGGCCGCCTCTACATCTCTGGCACCGATTCCGAGGTCAAGGTGGCGCGGGATGCAGCCGTTCAGGCGGTGAACAGCCTGGAAGGACAGTCCCCCTAGGGGGCGCGGGAGGGCTTGTGGTGAAGACCTTCTACAGCGCTGAAGACATTGAGGCCCTGGTTGCCCAGGGGCAGACGGAACTGACCCTGGATGAAGACACAGTGCTCACCCAGTTGGCCAGGGACGCAGCCCAAAGGCTAGGCCTGAAGCTGGTCCGTGGTTCTTCTGCCGCGCCGGCCTCTGCCCAGTCTGCGAGCGGGGGCAGGTCACGCGGCACAGCGACCGGGCTTGGCGCCAAGCCCAAGGGCTGCCAGCATGGGCCCCGACCCGGCCCTCCACCCGCGCCGGGGGCGCCCTCGGGCAGCTCGGACAAGGTGGTGGATGACTTGGTCGATCTGGTCAGGCAGCTCAGCAAGGGCAGCGAGAGCTGAGGAGTGGAACTATGATAATTGCTCAAGTAGTGGGCTCGGCCGTCGCCACCCTCAAACACGATCTGCTGAAAACGAGCAAGCTCTTGCTCGTGCGCCAGGCCGATGCACAGGGGCAGGCCACCGGAGAACCGTTTCTGGCCGTTGACCTGGTCGGTGCGGGAGAGGGTGAGCTGGTGGTGGTGAGCCAGGGCAGTTCGGCCCGCATGGCGACAGGCCATGCTTCATCGCCCGCAGACGCGGCCATCGTTGGCATTCTCGATTCGCTTCGAATCGAAGGCAAGATTACGTTCAGGAAGGAATAACAGCCATGACAGAGACCACCGAAAACTTGGAAGGTTTGGACCCGGCCATGCGGGCACTGGGTATGATCGAGACTAAAGGGCTCGTGGCCTGCATCGAAGCCGCCGACGCGATGGTGAAAGCGGCTGGCGTGACCTTGCTCGACCGGAGGGCCATCGGCGGCGGCTATATGACCATCATGGTGCGCGGGGATGTTGGGGCGGTTCGTACGGCCCTCGAAGCGGGCGCCAGGGCCGCCCGTCGCATC
>JASFHU010000344.1:0-5516 GCA_050123055.1 Anaerolineae bacterium | reverse complement strand
GGTTCCAGATCGAGGACCGGGGTCCACGTGCTACCCTGATCGGTCGAGCGATAGAGGCTGCTGCCGGCCCTGGTGAGGATGAGGCCGTCCTGTTCGTAGTCTGGGGAGAAGGTCAAGGCGTCCAGGCTGTACCCCGTTCCCTGGATGACGGCCATGGGCGCCTCGTCTCCCCACGGGCCACTGGCATCGGTCCAGCTATCCCCGCCATCGGTCGAGCGCCACAGGCGCCGATCCTCGAGCCGCAGGAAGATCAGCCCGTCCCGGTCAAAGGTGGGCGAGAGGTGCAGGGCCAGATAGCTCCCCGCACCAGGTGGGCCGACTTCTTGCCACTCGCCGCCGTGGCTGCTGCGCAACGGCCTGGCCGACGGTTGGGCGATAAATGCCGTGTGGTCGGTGGCAAAGGTGGGCGAGAGTCTGAGATCCTCAGGAACGATCTCTCGCGGAAGGGGGGGCACAGGTTGCGCCCAGGTTTCGCCGCCGTCGGTAGAGAGGTAGATGCTCTGTCCTTTACCCTCGCTGCCCGCGCCGGGAGCGCCTGCTGCCTGGCTGACCAGGATGCCAAGCGAGCCGTCGGCGCCGAGCCACGGGCTGCTGGTGCCGGCCCCTGGGGGCAGCCCACCGCCCACCGGTTCCCACAGCCCCTCCTGGAAACGGTAGAGGCCCAGTGGCGTGCCAATGAACAGCGTATCTGGCGATAGGATGAGCGGCTCCAGCGCCACACCGGTGGTCATGCGCAGTGGGAAGTCAGTATCGGTCCAGGTCTGGCCGGCGTCGCCGGAGCGGAGAACCCCGGCGCCCTCGCTCAGGGCATAGAGCGTCTGAGCGGTGGCATCGTCGGGCGACAGCAGCAGACGATCGATCTGTACCTGGTCTATGGGCGGCAGCTTGCTGGCCTGCCAGTCCAAGCTGTCCACGGGCCAGGATACCAGTTGTGCGTTCTCGTCCAGTGCGATGAAGGCTTTGCCATCGGCGCTCAGCTCGACGGGTGTGGCGGCCTGGGGCGGCTGGCCGGCCAATGGCTGCCAGCTCTGAGCTCCGTCGGTTGAGCGGAAGAACTGGACCCCTTCCTCGGGGATACTGGGGGTCCAGACAAAGTACAGCGTTTGGCTGGCCGGGAAGTCGGGCGCCAGCATCACTCTACCCGATCCGAACCCGGTGGTCGACAGACCGGTACTGGCTGCCTGCCATGTCTGGCCGGCGTCGGTGGAGCGCAGCACTCCGCCGTCCGGGGACCAGGCGAACAGGGTCTGGTCCCCGACCAAGTCGGGCGAGAGGGCCAGCGTGGATATGGTGTCCAGGCTTCGAGCCCAGGTTTCACCCCCGTCTCCAGACCGGTACAGTCTCTCGTGGATGACGAACAGGGTCCCATCCTGGGCATAGGTGGGCGAGACAAAGACGCCGCCTGGCGGTTGGGGATAGAGTGTGTCAGGGTAGTAGCGGTCGGTGAGAGAGACCCAGTGCTCGCCGCCGTCGGTGGAGCGAAAGAGTCCGCCCCGGCGAGTGGTGGCAAAAAGGGTCCGGTCGGCGGCAAAGGCGGGCGAGATGGCCACGTCGGTCACCGCCAGGTCGCTGAGTCCGCGGCTGGCCATGTGCCAGCTCCCACCGCCGTCGGTGCTCTTCCAGATGCCCAATCCCTCGTCAGTGGCCATCAGGGCGGCAAAGAGAGTGCTATCTCGGGCAAAGTCGGGCGAAACGACGACCTGCTGCACCCCCCGGCGGGGCAATCCGTTGGTGATGCGTTGCCAGGACTGTGTCCCATCGTCAGACCGGTAGAGACTTGCGGTGAAGAGAGGGTTGTCTGCCGGTCCCCGGAAGAGCCGCCAGATGTCGACAGCAGGCGGGTGGGCGCGAACCGCTGCCGCTCGCGCTGGTAGCGTCCCCCCGGTAGCCGACCAGATCTGCACCTTTCCGTCTGGCGTCGCCAGGTAGAGCAGGTGCCGCTGCGGATCGTAAGCGCGCAAGTCGAAGCCACCCGGGATGGGCACACTGCCCAATACGTCCAGGTTCTGGGCATCCAGGATCAGCAGGTTGCCTTCTTTGATGCCCTGGACCGTCAAGTACACAGTGCCGAGGCCCGGATCCACCCGCAGGGGGCCAAAGACCGCCTCCAGGCGGGCGCTGTACTCGCGACCGTCTTTTAGCAGGCTGGTCGAGCGGTTGGTCATGTGGATGCGCGACACGTAAGCCTGGCCGCTGGCCGGGTCCACGTCGACATAGATGGGGCTGCGCTCGCCGTCGCTCAATGTCTTCTCGTAGGTGCCGGGTTCGTAGACATGGAGCGCGTTGCCGTTGTTCGAGCCCGGCACGCCGTTGTTTATGATGGCGTAGAGGCGCCCACTGCCTGGATCGACCACCGCGTCGATGGCCGCTGCGTTGGGCGAGAAGCCCGGGGCCTGGGGGAGGGTGTCAGAGATGGCGGCGGTGACAGTCATGGTGTCCAGGCTGGCCAGGTAGACGCCGGACTGTACCAGGTAGAGGCCGCCATGGTAGGCGTCGGCCACGGGCAGGGCCCGAGTCAGGATCTCGCCCGTCGGCTGCAGCAGGTCGGCGTCAAAGATGCGGACGCGGTCTGCACCCTCGCCGCCGGTGTAGAGGCGGCCATGGGCGCTGTCGACGGCGATCCGGCCGGCGCCAGGAAGGGTAGCCAGTAGCTCATCGGTCTCGCTGTCGAGGACGCGCAAGCGCCCGGCGCTGTCGGTGACATAGAGCTGCCCCCGTTCGGGGTCCACGGCAAGGCCGACCAGGTCGAGGGCGGTGGGCCAGATGGCTGCTGTCTCGCCGGCCTCGACGTCTACGGCGCCGATCTTGTGCTCGTAGGTGTGGCTAGCCAGCAACTGGCCGGCCGTCTCGTCCCAGGTTATCGCGTTGGGCGTGAGAGCCAGCGGGATGTCGGCGATCTCCTGACCACTGTCGAGGTCCAGCACGGTGAGGCCGCGGTTGTCATGGACTTCGCGGCCCAGGAATAGGCGGTCCCCAGCGGGATCGATGGCCAGGTGGGTCTTTTGGATCCATTCGCCCAGCACACGCTCATCGCGCGCCTGTCCCTGCCCGTCTATCGCCCACAGCAGGTTGTGCTCCCCATCGTTCAGGGTGAGGTAGACGAGATCGCGCTTCGGGTCGGGGACCAGGGCCTCGGGCCGGCCGGGCAAGGGGGTCTCTGCAAGCGCCTCCAGCGTCGTAGCGTCGTGTTGGCTCAGGACGAAGCCTGTGTTGTCCTCGTGGACCAGATAGAGGCGGTCCCGGCCCGGTTCGACGGCCAGGTCTATAGAGCGCCCGGTAGGTGACAAGGTGGATTCTTCTAGAATAGCATAGTCCTCGGTGTCGAGGATTCGCAGGCCGCCCCAGCCGGCCACGTAGAACCGCCTGCCGTCCGCGTCCAGGGCCAGGTGATCCACCCCCATGAGGGTCGCGACAGGCTCCAGGGTGTCGGCGTCCAGGACCGAGGCGGTGCTGTCCCCAGTGTTTTCGGCATAGAGGCGGTTGTGATTAAGGTCGACGGCCAAGCCGCCCTCGGCATAGTCGTCGAGGTCGGTCTCGGCGATGGCCAGCACCTCGCCGTTGCGACGATCCAGCACCGTGATCTGGCCTGGCGCGCCGGAAGCCTGGCTCCGCGTCCGGGCATAGAGGCGCTCCAGGCCGGGATGGACCGCCAGGGCGCGGGGGCCATAGCTGTTGCCGGCCGGGATGCCGAGGTCGAGCTGGCGAAGGAAAGTGGGCCAGGGTGCGCTGTAGATGGTCTGGGGGGTGCGTGGCGGCGTAGGACTGGGAAGCGAAGTGGCGACGCGTGAAGGCGAGGGGGAGGTCGTGGGCAGGGGCGTCGAGCCAGCCGATGGCGCGACCGTTGGCGTGGCGGCCGGTGTGGATACCGGTGTGGCAGCCGCTGCCGGCGCGGTCGCCGCTGGCGTGTCCGCCGGGGGTGGTGGGGTGGGTTCGGGTGTCTCTGCGCAGGCGGCCAGCGCGAGCACGAGTGTCATAGTCAGGCAGAGCAGGCACAGCAGATTCACGATTGCTCGCCTGGATCGCCCGCCATATCGGGCTGCCCGCCCTGCGCCCATTATGGCCCCCTAAACTCAACCTCGGTCACCCGGTTAACCTCGCAGAATTCAGTGACGGTGATGTCGACGACGTTCGACCGTCGCTGGCAGTTGACAGCCGTCGGTAGCCCATCCCTCTGCTCGCAAGTCTCCAGTCTGACGATGGCGACTTGATATCTGCCATAGGGCACGTTTGTGAGCGGGATGTCGTATTTGCCATCAGCCTGCGAAACTCTTACCTCACCATCCCACGTGCCACCCCAGACGCCGACAGCTACCCCCGGGAAGGGATCGCCATTGGCGCGCAAGACGGTGCCGGTCACTCCGGCGTAGCCACCACAGTGGGGATACCCTCGCACGATGGTACCGTTGAAAGGCAGCGGCGGCGGTTGGGTCGGCTGGGGTGGCGACGTCTGGGTTGGTCTGGCCGTAGGCCTCCTGGTGGGCCTGGGCGTGATGGTTGGCGTGCTGGTGGGGAGCGGAGTAGGCGTGATGGTCGGTGTCAGGGTCGGCAAGGGGGTGTCGGTGGGCAAGGGGGTGTTGGTAGGCAGGGGTGTTGGCGTAGGCGTGTTGGTCGGTTCTGGTGTGAGAGAAGGCGTCAGGGTGCTGGTGGAGGTGACGGTAGGCGTGAAGGTGGGTTTGGGCGTGCGTGTAGGCGTCGAAGTAACACTGGCTTGCCTTTGCGGCCTCAGTTGCGAGATCGAACAAGCCATGAGTGCCAAGATCATGCCGATGCTGATGAGAATGACTAGACGTTTCCTCATGATGTCCCCTTGGGTATGCCCATGCCGGGCGCTGGCATGGGGCAGCGTGTTAAGGGCATTATAAACTGGTTGCGCCCTTTTTGCAAGTAGGAGATGTGTCTGTTGGGTGGTGGGTGGTGGACGATGGATATTGGATATTGGATATGGATGGTGGACGATGGACGAAGGACGACAGACGACGGACGACTGACCGATAGCGAGGGACGAAGGGATAGTGGAGGACGGACGATGAGAGGTGCAGGTGGGAGGGGAAAATAAATTTGGGAAACAATGGTGGGACTTGGGGTAGTTTGGCTGGTAGATTCCGGTTGAAATATGGATAGAATTGACAGAGAACAATTGGATCCGTGGCGTATGAATGAACATAATCCTGAAACAAAGGTGGGAGGTAGGAGGATATTGGAGATTGGGGATTGGAGACGGGAGACAGAGCGCGGACGGCCCAGGCGCGGCAGCTGGGATGCTGGTAGCGAGCTTTGTTTGGGTTTCGGGGCACGGTGGTTACCTCCTTGTGCTACGTGTTGCGTGTTACGGATTGCGGCACGACCGGCGAACAGCCCGTGAATTGGTACGAGTTGTTTCGCAAAAGCGAACATTTGTTCTGATCTTATTATACCACAGTTTTTGGCGAGATGTGCAGTTTTATGGTTGAGTTGGGGAAAATTGGTGGCATTTTAATGTTGGGGGCAGAAGGGTTTGGATCGCGAAAGCCGCTAAA
>JASFHU010000343.1:0-5525 GCA_050123055.1 Anaerolineae bacterium | reverse complement strand
CGCCGGCCAGTTGCTACCCACCCTGGAGCTCTCCAGTCTCTCGGTGCGGAGCGGCGGGCTGCCGTACAACGAGGCAGCCTCCTTTTCCCTAAAGCCCGGACTGGTCTTCAAGGCGTTCCTGCCACCGTTGCTCTGGGAGCCACCCTTCAGCGAGTACGTGGCCTACGTGGGGCTGGTGGGCCTGGCACTGGCAGCCATTGGGGCCTGGGCCGTCTTGAGGCGAAAGCGGCCCGGGGGAGCGGTCCTGGGACTGGCACTTTTGGGACTGTTCCTGGCCTTTGGCGCGTACAACCCGGTCTACTACCTGCTGTACAAGCTGGTGCCCGGCTTTGACCTGTTTCGCGCCCCGGCCCGCTGGCTGCTGCTCTACGCCTTTGGCGCTGCGATCCTGGCCGGCATTGGGCTCGAGACCCTGGGCCAGATCCTCAGGGGCGGGGCTGCCGTCGAGCCCAGAGGGTCCACCGAGTCTCCGGACTCGGCTGAGTCTCCAGATTCGGCCGGGCCCAGGCTGCTGGAAGCGGCCATCGTGCTGTTGGTGGTGCTGGAGCTGTTGATGGCCGGGCGCCGGCTGGCCTACAACAACCCCACGGCACCAGCGGCCTACGATTCTCTGCGCACTGCGCCCAGTCACCTGCTGGCCGACGCGGCCAGCTCATCGCCTGCTGGCAGGCTTTTCCGTTTCCTGAGCATGTCTGACATCCGCTACGACCCGGGCGACATGGGTGACCTGCAGGCCATGTACGGCTCGGAGCTATCGCAAGAAGCCGTCTACGATCTGATCGTGGCCACCAAGATGAAGGAGGTCCTGGCTTACAACCTGCCCCTGCGCTACCGGCTGTTCAGCGTGGACGGGTACGATGGTGGCCTGTTGCCCGTCGTTGATTATGTCACCTTAGAGAGGTTGTTCCTGTCTGAGGACGAGATCTGGCCCGATGGGCGTCTGCGGCAGCAGCTTCGCCGCGTGCCCCCGGCGCGCCTGCTGTCGCTGCTGAACGTCAAGTATGTGATCACCGACAAAACGCAGGACGTGTGGATCGACGACGTTTTCTATGATCTGGAGCATACCACATCGTTGGGCGAGGTTGAGTTGACCGCAATGCCCGACTTTGAGGCGACCCACCTGGGCGTGGTGTCCTACTTGACCGGCACGGCCGAGCTGGAGGATGGCACCCCCGTGGCCCAGGTCACCATCACCGGGACCCAGGATACCGTCCACACGGCCACGCTGCTGGCCGGGGTGCACACGGCCGAAGGCCTCTACACCGAGGACGCGGTAGCACATCGCCAGGCACGCGCCGGCCACCGGTGGCGCGACAATGAGCTGGGAATGGACTATATCAGCGTGCTGGACCTGGGCGAGACCATGCGACCGCGGGCGATCGCCGTACGCTCGTTGTTGCCCGGCCAGCAGGTTCGGTTACGGGGCATGACCCTCATCGACGACGACAGCGGTACCAGCCGCACTCTGTCGATCGATCCAGCCTACCAACTCGTCCATTCGGGCGATGTCAAGATCTATCAGAATCTGGCCGTGCTGCCCCGGGCTTTCGTCGTGCACCAGGCACGAATCGCCGCCGACGAGAGCCAGGCACTGGAGCTGCTCCGCGATCCAGGCTTCGACCCATCCCAGACGGTCATTCTGGAACAGGACCACGATCTGGCGGCCGGCGATGGAGAGTCCCAGGTCGACATTGTGGACTATCAGCCGGAGCGGGTCGAGCTTCGGGCCAGCCTCGAGAGCCCCGGCTACCTGGTGCTGACCGATACCCACTATCCCGGTTGGACAGCCAGAGTAGACGACGTCACCACGCCCATCCAACGGGCCAATCTATACTTTCGGGCGCTGCCGCTGGAGGCCGGCGACCACGAGGTCACCTTTCTCTACCAACCGCCCGGCGTACGCCTGGGCCTGGGTTTGGCATCGGTGGCCTGGGTCGCCTGGCTGCTAGCCTTGACAGTTGTCGTAATCCGTATTGGACGAAAGCCGCTAATTGGTGTATAATAGAAGCTACACGGTTGAGTGTCTGTCCGAAGGGTCGCTCAGAGCCCGTCGCGGGGGTGTCCTCCATTCCCGGGGACGAGGACTGGAGCTTTGTCGGACAGGTGCTAATGGGGAAGAGACAGTAACCAATCACAAGGAGGTCTTTTTCATGAACGTGTTTAACCGCCTGCTCGTGGTCGCCCTACTACTGCTGATCATCATCGCAGCAGCCCTTTTCGTCCTAGTGCCACAGCAAACCCTCAGGTTTGTTTCTGTGACGTTCGACTGGTTGCTCCAGTGGACGACCGCCTATATGAGGAGCGACAATACCAGACTGCTGTTTGCTGCTGGTCGGCTCATTGGCGGCGGGCTGGTGATCATCGCCTGTCTGTTCCTCCTGTGGCTGGAACTGCGACAACCACGGAAGAAAACCGTCCGGGTGCAGAAACTGACCGGCGGAGAGGCGCACATCGCGGTCAGCTCCATCGAACAGCGATTGGCCTACAACATTGACACGTTGCCCGATGTCGTCAAGGTCAGTCCACGCATCAGCAGCCGCACGCGTGGTGTGGACATCGACCTGCTCCTGGAAACTTCGCCAGACATCGACGTGCCCATGAAAACCGAGGAGGTGCTGGAAGTCACCCGCGAGGTGATCGTCGAGCGCATGGGGCTAAAGCTGGGCAAGGTACAGGTCCAGATCAAGCATGCTCCTTACCCAAAGGAATAGTTGGCTTGACGGGAAACGGCCTCGGGGACTGTACGGATTTTTCCGTGCGCAGTCTCTGAGGCCGTCTCACCATGCGTCGTAGAAGGTACGCCACGCACCGTGCACCGCCCACAGGGTCACCTGTGGCGGGTGGTATTACTGCCGCAAGCCCTTGATGATCGCCTCTCCCTCAAGGATCTCCAGCGCATGGACGCTCAGGTCGAATTGCAGCTCGTCCACGGTCTCGTTGATGCTCTGCGAGATGGTGTTCAACACACCGTTGGGGATGGGAAAAGCCCCGGCCGAGCTCTCTTCGATGAAGATCACCACCTGGTCATCCTGTATGCGCGCTGAGGCAACGACAAAAAAGTTGGTCTCGATGGGCAACACGTTCACCAAGCGTCCGGTGCCATAGATCTTGCCCTTGGTGAACCAGATCTGCGGGTCGGCCACCGGCGACTCACCATACTCGGCCAACTTGGTGGCCACCAGGGAGGTGACCTCGGCATCCGTCATGCGCATGATAAACTGCTGGCCCGGTTCCCCGCCCAGATTCTGGTTGATCCTGGATTCGAGCTGGGCAGCCGACTCGGTAGACACGGCAATGGGCTGTGGCGGTGTCGGCACCGCCGCAGAGAATAGACTACATGGACCACAAGCCAAGCTTAGAAGCACCAGTACGGGAACGATCAGACGAACCAATATCTGTCGCCTATGCATAGCGACGCGACCTCCTGCCATAAACATTCCGTTCTCTTGTACCCTGAATGGGCGATATTATAGCACAAGATGCAACGAGAGGCGAATCACAAACCATGGATGGTGAACAGAACAGCCTGAACGAGGAACAAGCTACACTTCCTCTTCCCGCGCTGGTGGAGAGCCTGCTATTCGTGGCCAGCGAGCCCAGTCCGATCGAGCGCCTGGCCTCTGTCTTGCAGGTCACACCAGAGCAGGTCGAGGAGGCGCTGCACACGCTGGACGAACAGTATATCGGTCGGGGCCTGCGCCTGCAGCGCAAGCGCCAGCGAGTGCAACTGGTCACCAATCCTGATGCCGCGGATGCCGTTCGCCAATTCCTGGGCCTGGAACTGACCGGCAAGCTCTCGCCGGCAGCCCTGGAGACGCTGGCCATTGTGGCCTACCGCCAGCCTGTCACCCGGGCCCAAGTCGAAGCCGTGCGCGGCGTCAACTCGGACAGCGTAATCCGTACCCTGGTGAACCGGGGACTGATCGAGGAACAGGGGCGCCTGGACCAGGCAGGGCGCCCCATCATCTATGGCACGACCTTTGACTTTCTTCAGCAGTTTGGCCTTTCCAGCCTGGACCAGTTACCTCCGCTCAACTCGAGAGGAGAAGAGTGACAGCGTGTACACTGTGCCTGCGAGCACGGGCGGAACATCCTGCCGTGGGAGACGATGGCACATGAGGGATCTGCTCAGAAGCATCAACAGCCTCTCCAGAGGTCGCAAGATCGCCATCTACTCTTTGATCGTCATCAACCTACTCACCTGGCTGGCCGTTTGCCTCATTCTGGCGAGCTACCTAGGGCCCTAATGCATGGGCGAACTAGAAACCTTTAACGCCGCCCGGCGGCGTGCCTTTATGCAGGACATGCTGGCCGAGCTCTCAGGACGGTCCGACGACCTGCTCTCATTTACAGACGTGCGGGAGCAGCTCCAGCTTGGCGAGGCGCCGGCGGATTTCACGCTGCAAGAGGTTCCCCTGAAAAAGATCGTCGGCAGCGTAGGTCGCTACCGGGACTTTAACCGCGCCTTTTTGCCACGAGGGCACATAGACGCCCAGCGCTGGGCCCGCATCGACAGATTGCAGCGCCAAACCGACCTGCCGCCCATAGACCTGTTCAAGATCGGCGAGGCCTACTTTGTACAGGATGGCAATCACCGCGTGTCGGTCGCCCGCGCCCGGGGCGGCACAACCATCCGCGCCAGCGTGGTCGAGATCCCCGTTCGGGTACCGCTGGGACCGGAGACCGCGCCCGACGATCTGATCCTCAAGTCAGGGTATGCCGAGTTCCTGGAAAAGACGTCCCTCGACCATACCTGCCCCGGTCAGCGCATCGAGTTGACCCGTCCCGGAGGCTACCGCAGCCTGCTGCAGCACGTGGAGGTGCACCAATTCTACGTGGGCCTCCGCTCGCGGCACTATCCCACCCTGCCCGAGGCCGCCTGCGACTGGTACGAGAATGTCTATCTGCCCATTGTGGAGCGCATCCGGGCTTCGTACATCCTGGAGAACTTTCCGGGGCGCACGGAGGCCGACCTGTATTTCTGGATCACCGAGAACCATGCCCGCTTGCAGATGCGGTATGGCGGGCAGACACAACTAGATGAGGCAGTAGACGACTTTGCCCAAGAACATCGCGCCCGCCCTTACAAGCGCTGGGCCAGGCGGGTACTGTACAGGCTGTTTCCCAAGCGGCTGCCGCCCGAGCCTGATGCACGCGCCCAAAAGACGCGCCAGGAGCGGTGGGACCAGGCGAAAGAAGATCAATGATGGGGGTTGTGGGCCGATCTTTGGATCGACACCAAAAAGGGCGGCCGGTAAGCGGCCGCCTCGTTTTCGTTGAAAGGTTGGGACCTAGTCCGAACCGGGCTTGCTGCCTGGAGAGCGCCGGCGCCCCTTTCCGGTCACAGGCTTGATGCCGTTGTAGACCCGAAACCCGCCAATGGTGCGCAGAATCGTTGCTGGTGGCCGGTTAAGCTGCTCGCCAAGCTCCTCTGATGTCAGGGGCTCATTGCCGTTGGCCAGGAAGGTACGAAAGACGGCCGTGGTGACCGGTGTGCGCGCGTTGATATAGTCGGGCTTCAGGCT
>JASFHU010000342.1:0-5540 GCA_050123055.1 Anaerolineae bacterium | reverse complement strand
TGGAGATCTCGCAACCAGCCGTTTCACGTCATCTGAATCTCATGGCTGCAGCAGGTGTGCTGCAAATCCGCCGCAAGGGCAATGCCAAATACTATGCTGTAAACAGTGAAACGCTGCTCCACTTGGTTGATGCCCTGCGCACGCTAGTGTAAAGGAAATGGTACAGAGAACTCGGGCAGTACGGCATCGCCGCCATCGCCGGGTCCAATCCCGTCCCTCCCGAGGCGCCATCCGTCGCGACGTACTGCGCCTTGCGCTGCCCGCCATGGGAGAACAACTCTTGAGCATGACAGTCGGCATTGTGGATACATTCCTGGTTGGGCACCTGGGCGCTGCCTCCCTGGCTGCCGTCGGACTGGCGAACCAGTGGGTCTTTATGGCCACTACCCTCTTTGGTGCCATCGCTACTGGTGCGACGGCGCTCATCGCACGCTTCACGGGTGCCCAAGACGAGGATCAGGCCAACGAGGTGCTGCGCCAGTCGGTCCTGCTGGGAGCATTCATCGGCCTGATCGCCACCATCTTGGGTCTCAGCTTGGCCGGCCCAGCGGTGACCATGTTGGGCGCTGAGGAGGACGTCGTCAAGCTAGGTGCGTCATACCTGAGTGTGGTATCAAGCATTTTCTTTTTCTCCACGCTGATGTTCATCGGCAACGCCAGCTTGCGAGGGGCAGGAGACACACGGACACCATTGTTTGTGATGCTGGTGGTCAATGTCCTGAACATCGTCGTCGCCTGGACAGCCATCAACGGGCCACTTGGCTTGCCCCGGCTGGGGGTGGTTGGATCGGCGCTCGGAGCCGCTACCGGCCGCCTGGTAGGTGGCGTGCTGGTCATGGCGATCCTGTTGAAGGGGCACGCAGGCATCCAATTGAAACTGGCTGGCTGGCGCCCTGACCTGGGATATATCCGGCGCATCCTCCGGGTCGGATTGCCAACCGGCCTGGAGCAACTCTTGTTTCGAACCGGACACATGGTCTTTGCGCGCATCCTGGCTGAGCTGGGAACCATGGCGTACGCCGCGAACCAGGTGGCAGTGAATGGTTGGGCATTGTCATTCATGCCTGGATTCGGCTTTGCCCTGGCCGCCACGACGCTGGTGGGACAAAGCCTGGGGGCCAAAGACCCTGACGGAGCACAACAGCGGGGTTACACAGCTTACCGCATGGGGGCCGGACTGATGGGGGTGGTAGGCCTGGCCTTCTTCTTGTTCCCGGCCCAGATCGTAGGCTTTTTCACCGACGACCCCCAAGTGATCGCCTTGGGCACGATGCCGCTCCGCATGGTAGGACTGATTCAGCCACTGTTGGCCGCGACCATGATCTTTGCCGGGGGACTGCGGGGTGCAGGCGATACTCGCTTCCCCATGATCATCAATGGCGGTGCGATCTGGTTGATACGGCTGCCACTTGCCTACTTGTTCGCATTGGTCCTTGGCTGGGGGTTGCCGGGCGCCTGGGCCGCTCTGGTCCTCGACATGTCACTGCGGGGTGTGCTCAACTTTTTGCGATTCCGCAGCGGACGATGGAAAACCATCAAGGTTTGAGTCGCTTCTTCAGTAGGTGATGTTCCGGTTCAGTTCAATCGAACTGCATGAAACGCTGCACGGTTTGAGCGAACTCGCGGATGGAGGGGCGGTAGGGGTGAATACGGTTCTTGATGGCGTAGCCCTTCCAGAGCTTGTAGGCCAGGCGGAATAGGGGGTTCGGCGGCAGGCTGATCAGTCGGCGGACCAGCCCGGTCATCCAGGGCCACTCCACAGCCAGAGCGAATAACTTGTTCAAGTTCTCGATCTGGCGCTTCTCCTCAGGCGTGGAAAACCGTAGCACCGAGCGCTCCCACGCCGAGTGATCGATATCATCCAGCGAGCCCTCCACGTAGCCGTTCTCGCGGGCATACTCGCCCAACTCGGTACGCGGATAGGGCTGGTAGAGAAAGGCATTGGCATAGGCTGGCTTGCAGGCATGATTCAGGGCCAATGTCTCAAAGTCATTCTCAAGGGTGCCGCCCGGCAGGCCCACCATGTTTGTCGTGAGCAGTTGGATACCCGCCTCACGGATGAGGCGGCTGGCCTCGACAATCTTATCGTCGGACATGTTGCGCTTCAAGATTTCGTTGCGCATGGCGGTGTTGCCGGTCTCCAGCCCCATGCCGACGCTGGTGCAGCCTGCCTCCTTGAGCAGCGCCACCTTCTCCGGCGTGATCAGGTTGGCCCGTACGTTGCAAAAGAAGGGAAGACCCACCTCACGGGGGAGTCTGGCTGCCAACTCCTGCAACCAGTCGGCGTAGACGATGAACAGATCGTCCAAAAAGACGACGAACTGCATGGGGTAGCGTTCCCGTACCCAGACGACCTCCTCGATCACCTTGTCCACGCTCATCTGGCGCAGACGCCTCCCTTTGCCCCGGTAGAGCTCGGCCAGAGCATGGTTGAAGCAGTAGGTACAATCGTAAGGGCAGCCCCGGCTGGTAATAAAGTGTTTGATGCCACTCTGCCGGGTGAACTCGTCGGCGTCGAACAGTAGCTCGCGGTCGGGAAAGGGAAGTACATCCAGGTTGTGCTCGGCCGGACGGGTTGGGCTGCGGTCCAGGTGGCCATTTCCCTTGAACCACCAATTATCAATGCCCGAAAGGGAACGGCCAGCCTCAATTGCCTCCACTAGATCCAGAATGGCGCCCTCGCCCTCGCCGATGCACACGCCATCAACACCCGGTTCCTCGACAACCTCAGGAAAGTAGGTGGGGTGCGGCCCACCAAAGACCGAGACGACGTCCACTGCCTCCTTGATCCGCAGGTTCAGGTCCCGGTAGTAGGTCTGCGAGCCGGTATAGACGCTGTAGCCCACCACGCCCGGCTGCCATTCCTTGGCCACCGACACCGGATCTTGCTCGGCGGCTATAGCCAGCCGCACCTCGTGGCCGGCCTGCCGCAAGGTGCTGGACAGGTAGAGCAAGCCCAATGGTTCGTAGTCTATCTGCTTCTCCACAAAAAGTACGCGCATGCGCTACATCCCGACACCGTCAATGATCGTCCCGCAGAAGGCACACCTGCCATCCTGGATGTTCCGCTGCCTCACTTGAAAACCCCAACGCTCGATCACGGTCCGCTTGCAGTTGGGACAATGGGTGTCTTCCAACCTGGCACCTGGCAGGTTGCCCACATAGACGTACGACAGCCCTGCCTCCCGGCCGATCTCGTAGGCACGGCGCAAGGCAGTTGCCGGCGTCGGGCCACGGTCGTGCATCTTGTAGTCGGGGTGAAAGCGGCTCACATGCCAGGGCGTCTCTACACCCAGCTCGCCGGCAATGAACCGGGCGATCTCACCCAGTTCGGACTCCGAATCATTCATCTCTGGAACCACCAGCGTGGTCACCTCAACCCAGATGCCCAGTTCCTTCATCCGGACCAGGGAATCCAGGACCGGCTGCAGCCGGGCGCCGCACACCCGCTTGTAGGTCTCGTCGCGAAATGCCTTCAGGTCCACATTCGCCGCGTCGAGCCAGGGCTGGTGGCCGTTGCCCGAAAGACCCTGAAAGAGTTCCAGCATCTCGCCGGTCATGAAGCCGTTGGTCACATACACACTGGCGATGCCAACCTCGTGGGCAAGCCGGGCGATGTCGTAGCTGTACTCAAAAAAGATGGTGGGCTCGGTGTAGGTATAGGCAATCGACCGGGAACCGTACCGTTCCGCAGCGCGGACCACCTCTTCCGGCGTCGCTTGCCGTCCCAGGATCTGTCCCCGTTCGCGCGGCATCTGCGAGATGTCGGCATTCTGGCAAAAGTCGCACCGGAAGTTACAGCCGGCCGTGGCAATCGAGAAGGCAGTGCTTCCGGGGTGGAAGTGAAAGAGGGGTTTTTTCTCGACCGGATCCACCGCCTGGGAAAGCGGGATACCGTACACCAGCGTGTACAGAGTCCCGTCCCGGTTTTCGCGGACCTTGCATACCCCCTTGCGCCCCGGCCCGATGACACACCGATGGGCACACAGGTCGCAGCGGACCCGCTGGTCAGCCAGCTTTTCGTAGAGCAAGGCCTCTGTCACCACGCGCCTCGCACATCCTCCCCGCCCTGTACCGATCCCTACAACCCGCCATTTACCGACGCCAGGAGTGTCTCCAATGAACGGCGGGCAGGAGCATCCTCTGGCAGCTTGACGATGGGCTCGCCCAGGGCGTCCAACTCGTTCACCGCCGGATCGGCAGGGATCAGGCCACCCAGCTTGAGATTGTGGTCCTCAATGGCCTTCATCAAGGGCTCCGGAAGCGTATCACCGTTGACGCGGTTGACGACGAGATAGATGGTGCCTACAGCTGTCTTGAGCTCATCAACCAACTCGGCCACTCTTCCGGCGGCGATGATACCCCGCAGCGAGGGATCGGAGACCAGGATCAACAGGTCAACGTCCTGGGTGGTGCGCCGGCTGAGGTGCTCGAGCCCGGCTTCGTTGTCGATCACCACAAAATCATAGGCATCCGATAGGCGGTCCACCGAAGTGCGCAGGATATTGTTGGCCGCACAGTAGCAGCCGGGTCCCTCCGGCCGTCCCATGGCCAACAGGTCAAAGGCCGTCTCCTCCACCAACGCCTCGTTGATGCGGTAGTCAAGGTAATCCCACTTGCTCAACCCGCCCATCGCCTGTCCCCCACCGACAGCCGTGGCCGTTTCCTCGCGCACATCGCCCACCGTGTCGAACAGGGGCACGCCGAGGGCCAGATTCAGGTTGGTACTGGGATCGGCGTCGATGGCCAGCACCGCCCCCCGCTTGTTCTTGGCCAGATAATCGATGATCAGCGCCGAGAGGGTGGTCTTACCTGTCCCCCCTTTGCCAGCAACAGCAATCGTTTTGGTCACTTCTATCTCCCTAACTCAGACTGATTTGCTCCGAATTTATGGTAGCACATTGACAGGATTCACACAAGTTTATACGGGGGTATTACTACGATTGGTCAGGCTGCCGGTTGGAGCTTTGGGGTTCCGGTTCCGGTGGAGCAGGCTCAAGATTTGCGGCTTGTCCTCCCCGGGTGAGTGCCCCACCAAGGTACTTGGTGCCATCGGGCAAAGTGGCGCCTTCGAGGGTCTTGGTCTTGGCCAATTGCCCGTCGCTTGCCTCGGCTTTGGTCAAGTTGGTATGGCTCAGGTCGGCCGTACCCAGGTCAGCCCCGCTCAGCTTTGCCCCGCGCAGGTCAGCCTCGCTCAGATTGGCGCCGTGCAGGTTGGCCCGGAACAGGTCAGCCCCACTCAGGTCGGCCTCGGGCAGGTCAGCCTCGCTCAGATTGGCGCCATGCAGGTTGACCCGGAAGAGCTTGGCCCGGAGCAGGTTGGCGCCGCGCAGGTTGGCCCCGGGCAGGTCAGCCTCGCTCAGATTAGCGCCGCGCAGGTTGGCCCCGCTCAGGTCGGCCCGGAACAGATTGGCGCCGAGCAGGTTGACCAGGAACAGGTTGGCCCCGCGCAGGTCGGCCCGGGCCAGGTTGGCCCCGGGCAGGTCAGCCTCACCCAAGTCGGCCTGGAACAGGTTGGCCTCGGACAGGTCAGCCCTGCC
>JASFHU010000341.1:0-5547 GCA_050123055.1 Anaerolineae bacterium | reverse complement strand
TGGCATTCACGAGCATCACGGGCGTCATCATCGCTCGACCCGGTACTGGGAGGAGCAGATGAGGTCCTTTGCCCAGGACATCGGAAGGGTGTGCCAGGCACTGGGCGGCTTCCAGCCTCAGGAGCTTGACATCGGCGGCGGGTTTGCTGTTCCCAGGGATCCGTTCAATGCGGTTACGGATTATACCGAGCCTCTGCAATTGGGGGCGCTTTTTGCCCTGTCGAAGGGGATGAACCTTTTGGGTTCTGAGGTGCGCTACCGTGTAATGGCGCGCTTGATCGACACCATTGGCACCGAGCCAAACCAGACGCCCGCTCCGAGCATCGAAGACTATGCCGGGGCCTGCACCCGGACCCTGCGACAGGAGCTGCCAAAGAATGGCATCGACACGGGTGGCTTGATGCTGCAGCTTGAGCCAGGGCGGGCCATCCATGGGGATGCGGGCATACATCTGACCACGGTACGCGGCATCAAGCGCCTGACGACCCCGATACGCTGGAAGCTGGTGATCGTGGATACGACCGAGTTTTGGTTCACAGGCGGACGGTACGAGCATCACTTGCACGATTACGTATTTGCCAACAAGACAGATGCACCGCTGGTGGACAAGGCGGACGTCGTCGGGCGCAGTTGCTACGGCGATCGATTGATGCCCACGGTGCCCATCCCGGAGGTGGAGGTGGGAGACATCCTGGCCCTGTTCGATACCGGCGCCTATCAAGAGGTCTCGATGAGCAACTTTAACGCCATCCCCCGACCGGCCACGGTTCTGGTGACCGGCGACCGGGTATCGGTCATCCGTCGGCGGGAGACGGAGGAAGATGTGTTCCGCCGGGATGTGATGCCCGAGCACCTGATGGCATAGCAGGACAGCAATTCTGCGTGGAGAGCCGATGCACGTCACACTGCTGACCTATGGATCGCGCGGCGATGTAGAGCCCTTTGTGGCCCTTGGCAGGGGGCTCCTCCAGGCGGGCCATAGCGTCCGACTGGCTGCACCCCAACCCTTCGAGTCCTTTGTTACGGCCCACGACATCGACTTTGTTGGGTTTCCCGGCGATCCCAACCGCCTTGTTCAGGATCTGGTGGATGAGGCAGGCGAGAATTGGTGGCGCATGACGTCTGTGATGTCCAAGTTTGTCGTGCCTCTGGCAGTGCGAGTGTTTGAGAAGGCGCGATCGGCCTGCGATGGGGCAGACATCATCATCCATTCCTTTCTTTTCACGGCAGCTGGCCATCAAGTGGCCCAAGATCTGGAGGTTCCGGATGTTTCGGCCCAATTCTTTCCCATCTTTGCCAGCACGGCCGAATTCCCAGGGGTGGTGTTCCCTGACCTGCCCTTTGGAGATTTCTATCGGCGGCTTTCACACTGGGTGATTTCACAGACCTTCTGGCAGGGGGGACGAGTCCTGTATGGGTGGGTTCGGAGATCGAACCCCGGGCTACCGCCCCTCACACCATGGCCTTTCGGTCCTCATTATGAGCGGCGACCGCCTCTTATGTATGCCTTTAGCCCGGCCGTGGTCCCTCAGCCTGCGGACTGGCCCGGCGACGCTCAGGTAACGGGATACTGGTTCCTGGACGATCCTGGGGAGTGGCAGCCCCCGACAGAAATCGTCGACTTTTTGGAAACGGGTCCAGCTCCAGTATCGATCAGTTTTGGGAGCACCTCGACTCGCAATCGGGGCAAGCTCGCTGAGGCGGTAGCTGGTGCACTGGCGGCAAATGGCCTGCGAGGCCTGTTGGTCGGGGCGGGATGGGATTCGACAGACTGTCCCGGGAGCATCTTGGCGTTGGAGAGTGCGCCTTATGGCTGGCTGTTCCCTCGAATGGCGGCTGTGGTGCATCATGGCGGGGCTGGCACGACGGGCGCCGGTCTGAGGGCGGGTGTGCCGAACATCGTCGTTCCCTTTACGAGCGATCAGCCTTTCTGGGGTAGGCGCGTGTACGAGCTGGGAGCAGGCCCGAAGCCGATCCCTGCGAGGAGGCTCTCGGCCCAGAGGTTGGCGGATGCTCTTGTTGAGGCGACGAGCAGCGGCAAGATGCGCGCCAGTGCCGAGGAGGTTGGCAGGCGCATACGCGCTGAAGATGGCGTGTCTCGCGCCATAGAGGCCATCGAGGCGCATCTGGAGGCAGGTGCCTGATCTGGTGCCTGTGTTTGCCCGCCCCAGGTGCTGTGGATCTCTTGTTCCAAAGGATGACCAGGATAGTCCGGGCCCTGCGTGCAGAGCATGAACAGAAGGTAGTGCTTAATGCGTACCGAGACATCTCCCACTGTCTAGGCACCATCTTTTTTTTGCCCCACCTTTCTTCCGTGATATAATGACCAGTCAGCCTCTGGCGTCATGATCAGGCACGGAAGGAAGAGTCCAATGACAGAGGAAGAACAGGTTGTTGATGCCGGCGGGACCGGTATGGAGAAAAGGATCATCATCCGCGGTGCTCGGGTCCACAATCTGAAAGACATTGATGTGACGCTACCGCGCGATAGGTTGGTGGTCATCACGGGCCTGTCGGGTTCGGGCAAGTCGTCGCTGGCTTTCGATACTCTCTATGCTGAGGGCCAGCGGCGGTACGTCGAGTCTCTGTCGGCCTATGCCCGGCAGTTCCTGGGCGAGATGCAAAAGCCGGATGTGGATCAGATCGATGGTCTGAGCCCGGCTATCAGCATTGACCAGAAAGGGACCAGCCGCAACCCCCGCTCTACAGTGGGCACGGTGACCGAGATCTATGACTATCTGCGACTCCTCTACGCTCGCGTGGGCGTGCCCCACTGCCCTCGCTGCGGACGCGAGGTTCACCAGCAGACGGTAGGCCAGATCGTGGAGGCCATCGAAGAGATGGACGAGGGCAGCCGCATCCTGCTGCTGGCCCCACTGATCAAGGATCGCAAGGGCGAGCACCGGAAGGTGTTCGAGGATGTGCGCAAGTTGGGCTTTGTCCGGGTGCGGGTCAACGGCGAGGTCCGTGACGTGGACGAAGAGATCGAGCTGGACCGCTACAAGATGCATACCATCGAGGCGGTGGTGGACCGGCTGATCGTGCGGCACAGCGATGGCAACGGAAACGGCGATGAGGAGAGCGGCAGCCGCGGTATGGACCGCACCCGCCTGGCCGACTCGGTGGAGACGGCGGTCAAGCTGGGTGGGGGCGTGATGATGGTGGCTGACATCACGGATCGGGAATGGCCGCGCGACCACCTCTTCTCGGAGCATTTTGCCTGTGTTCACTGTGCCATCAGCCTGCCAGAGATCGAGCCGCGTTCCTTCTCTTTTAACAGCCCGCATGGTGCTTGCCCGGCCTGTACCGGCCTTGGGACGGAGCTGGAAATTGACCCTGACCTGGTGGTGCCCGATCGCAGCAAGTCGCTCAAGAAGGGGGCCATCGAACCCTGGACGCGAACGCGCTCGGGCGACAGCTACTATCGCCAGCTTTTGGAGGCAGCCGCCGCGCAGCAAGGCATCTCAATGGAGGCGCCGGTGCGCGAACTCCCGCCCAGCCAGGTGAACTATGTCCTGTATGGTGGCCGGCGGGGCGAGCAGGTGACGCTGAACTATCGTACTTCGCAGGGCCTGGAGCGGACCTATACGACCCATTTCGAGGGCGTGATTCCCAACCTGCAGCGCCGCCACCGGGAGGCGTCTTCCGACCATGCCAAGCAGGAGATCGAGCGCTACATGGCCGAGCGGGCGTGCCCGGTCTGCAATGGCCGGCGCCTCAAGCCGGAGGCACTAGCCGTGACGGTGGCGGACAAGCCGATCGACAAAGTCACGGCGATGTCTGTGGCCGATATGCTGAGCTGGATCAAGGCGTTGCAAGCGGACGGGGCGGACGACGGACAGGGGGCAGAGAAGCGGGATGTTTTACCACCTGCTGAGGGTGTCCCACCCCTCACCAAAAGACAGAAGATGATCGCGCGCCAGATCGTGAAGGAGTTGCGCGACCGGTTGTCGTTCATGGCGAACGTGGGACTTGACTATCTGACCATCGATCGGAAGGCGGCGACGCTGTCTGGCGGAGAGGCGCAGCGCATCCGCCTGGCGACGCAGATCGGCTCGCGGCTGATGGGCGTGCTGTACATCCTGGATGAGCCGAGCATCGGCCTGCATCCCCGTGACAACAACCGTTTGATCCAGACGCTGTTGGGCATGCGCAACCTGGGCAATACAGTCATTGTGGTCGAACACGACGAGGAGACGATGCGTTCCGCCGACTGGATCCTGGATCTGGGGCCAGGCGCCGGAGAGCATGGCGGCGAGGTGGTTTGCTCGGCCCCGCTGGAGCAGTTCCTAGCCTGCGATGAATCGCTGACAGCGGCCTACCTTCGTGGAGATCAATCGATTGCGGTGCCCGAGGAGCGCCGTCCCGGAAGCGGCAAGTTCTTGACGATCACGGGGGCGGCTGAGAACAACCTGAAAGAGATCACGGTGCGCTTTCCGCTGCACAAGTTTGTCGCCGTGACGGGTGTGTCGGGCTCGGGGAAGAGCAGCCTGGTGGTGGAGGTGCTCCACAAGCGGTTGAACCAGTACTTTTACCGGGCCAAAGCCAAGCCGGGCAAGTTCGACATGCTCCTGGGGCTGGAGTTCATCGACAAAGTGGTGAACATCGACCAGAGCCCCATCGGCCGTACGCCCCGCTCGAACCCGGCAACGTACACCAATGTGTTCACCAACATCCGCGAGCTGTTTGCGCGCCTGCCCGAGTCGAAGGCCCGGGGTTACAAGCCCGGACGCTTCAGCTTCAACGTCAAGGGCGGCCGCTGCGAAGCCTGCCGGGGCGATGGCATCATCAAGATCGAGATGCAGTTTCTGCCCGACGTCTATGTACCGTGTGAGGTTTGCCAGGGCAAACGCTACAACCGCGAGGCCCTGGAGATTCGCTACAAGGGCATGAATATTGCCCAGGTGCTGGACATGACGGTGGAGGAGGCCCTGGAGTTCTTTTCCAACGTGCCCCGCATCCGCAACAAGCTCAAGACACTCTCGGACGTGGGGCTGGGATATGTCCGGCTGGGCCAGCCGGCCACGACGCTCTCGGGTGGAGAGGCCCAACGCATCAAGCTGTCCAAGGAACTTTCGCGCAGGTCGACGGGCCGCACGTTCTACATTCTCGACGAGCCGACGACGGGCCTTCACTTTGCGGATATCGAAAAGCTGTTGCAGGTGCTCCATCGCCTGGTGGATCAGGGCAACACGGTGGTGGTGATCGAACATAACCTGGACGTAATCAAGGCGGCCGACTGGCTCGTCGATCTGGGGCCCGAAGGCGGCGACGGGGGCGGGTGGCTGGTGGCCGAAGGGACGCCCGAGGAGGTATCTAGGGTGCGCAAGTCGTACACCGGGCAGTACTTGAAGCGGCTGTTTAATGGGCGGAAAGGATGATTTCGCCCATGGCCGTTGGCGAATCGTGATGGAAAGCATTTGACAGCCTCTGACAGCCTCTCTCCTCCATCCTGATAGTTTTTGACAGCCAGTCTGTGCTATAGTATACTCGCCCCAGTGGGGACAAAGGGGCTCTTTGGAGCCCTCTTTTTGTTGAGTCTAGGAC